>NZ_JBIRZS010000013.1:0-124219 GCF_044391085.1 Paenarthrobacter sp. NPDC018779
CGACCCCCGGCCTTCGACAAGGAAGACTACAAAGGCCGCAACGTCGTCGAACGAAACTTCAACATCTTCAAGCAGTGGCGAGCCCTGGCAACCCGTTACGACAAACTCGCCCTCACGTACCGCGGTGGAGCCGTCCTGCGAGCCATCAGCATCTGGCTGACATCTTTAGGAGACACGCCCTAGGCGCTGAGCAACTCCAGCGTGGCGCCCGCGAAGCCCGCGGCCGAGGAATTCCAACGCGCCAGCAGGCCCTGCAGGTTCTCGCCGTCAGCACGGTGGCCTGCGGTTTCGGACTCGAGCGTGGCGAGGATGCCCGTGCGGAGTTCGGTGTTGAAGTTCACCTTGCCCACGCGCAGGGACGGAGCCTTGGCCAGCTCATCGGCCGGGATCCCGGAAGCACCGTGGAGCACCAGCGGGACGTCCGTCCGGGACGCTACGTCCTGCAGAACGTCCCACCGGATGTTGGGCTCGCCCTTGTACTTCCCATGCACGTTGCCCACCGCAACAGCCAGCAACTGCGCGCCGGTGCGCTCAACGAAGTCAGCCACCTGCGCCGGGTCAGTCAGCCCCGCAACGGAAGTGCCGGCGTCGTGCGTGTCCACCGAGGCGCCGAACGCCTTGTCCTCGTCGCCAGCCAGGCCGCCCAGTTCCGCTTCAAGCACGACGGCGGTGTGACCGGAAGCGTCCAGCATCGCACGGACTTCGCGAACCAAGGCGATATTGTCCTCGTAAGCCAGTGACGAACCGTCGGCGAGGACCGCGTCGGCACCAGCAGCGACGGCTTCACGAATCACGGCAAGGTCCGAGGCGTGGTCCAGCTGGACCGAGACCGGGACGCTGGCGGAATCAGCCAAACCGCGGAGGGCCGCGATGAGCCGCAGGCCGTTAGGGGTGGATGCGGTCTTCGGGGCCACCAGCAGGATGACGCCAAGCCGGGCTTCCTCCGCCGCGGACACAACGGCCAGCGCAGTGGTGAAGTCGTAGCAAGTGAACGCCGGGACTGCCGAGCCGGAGGAAAGGGCGGAGCTGACCAGCTGATCGAGTGCAACACGCATCAGTGGGCCAGGCCTCCCACCAGGATCCATGCAACGTAGGTGAGTACGAAGCCTGCCAGGCCCAGGATGGTGGTCAGGACGGTCCAGGTCTTGAGGCCGTCGGAAACGGTGAGGCCGTAGTAGCGGATCACTGTCCAGAAGCCGGCGTCGGTCACGTGGGACAGGCCCAGTGAGCCGAAGCCGATGGCGATGACGATCACGGCGATCTGGGCGGGCGAGTAGCCACCTTCCATGACGGCGGAAGTGAGCAGGCCCGTGGTGGTCACGATGGCCACGGTGGCCGAACCCTGGGCGGCGCGGAGGGCGAGGGAGATGATGAAGCCGAGCACGATGACCGGCAGGCCAAGGCTGTCCAGGGTGTGGGACAGGGCGGCGCCGATGCCTGACGTACGGAGGACTTCACCGAAGACGCCACCGGCTGCAACCACCATCAGGATCGACGCGATGGGAGGCAGCGCGCCTTCGAAGATTTCGCCGGTTTCCTTGAGGGACCAGTTGCGGCGGACGGCCAGCAGGAAGAAGGAGAGCGCCACGGCAACCAGGAGTGCGAAGAACGGGTTGCCGATGAACGAGGCGACGCCGTACCAGTAGTTGTCCTTGGCAATGGTCAGCGTGCCGACGGTGCCGAGGAGGATCTGGACGATCGGAGCGGCGATCAGGAACATGATGAGGCCGGGGCGCGGCGGAGCGATGGCGCGGGCGCCGGGACCGTCGTGGCCTACGTGGACCAGGGAGTCGGAGCCGAACTCGTCAACCTGCTGCTTGACGCCGGGAAGGAGCTCGTAATCCTTGCGGTTCATGATGCTGGCAACCCAGTAGGACAGGAAGCCGAGCGGGATGCAGATGATCAGGGAGATCAGCGTGATGAGTCCAATGTCGGCACCGAAAACGCCTGCGCCGGCAACGATGCCCGGGTGCGGCGGAACAGCCACGTGGATGGACAGCATGATGCCGGCCATGGGCAGGCCGAACTTGATGGGGTGGACGTTCGCGATCTTGGCAAAGGCATACACGATCGGAACCAGGACGATGACGCCCACTTCGAAGAAGACAGGAATCGCTACGAGGAAGCCGACAGCGGTGAGGGCAATGGCGACGCGCTTGGCCCCGAGCTTCTCGGTGAAGTGCGTGGCCAGCGACTGGACGCCGCCCGAAACCTCGATCATGCGGCCAAGGATGGCGCCGAGGGCAATGAGCAAGGCGACCTTGCCCATGGTGCTGCCCACACCGTTGGTCACCACAGTGAAGATGTCCTTGAGCGGGATCTGCGCGGCAACGCCAACCAGGATGCTCACGGCAAGGAGGGCCACGAAGGCCTGGATCTTGAAGCGGATGATCAGCACCAGCAGCAAGGCGATGCCTGCGGCGGCGATGGTCAGCAGCAGCGGAGTACCCAGCTCCACTGCGGGCTTGATGGCGGGCGCGTCGGCCGCACGAACCATCAACGAGTTAATGAGGGGATTCATTTGGGGAGTGTCTCCTTTGACATACCAGTCTAGAAGACCGGCGAAAGGGGGCGGCGACGGCGAAGGGGGGACCGCCGTCGTCGCGGGTTTTACTGGGGGTGCTTAACGCTGGGGTGCGGGAAAGCGGTGGTGCTTAGGCGGTGCGCTTGGCGGGCGCGACGACCTTGATGACGGCGGAGTCGTCGGCGGCGGCGAGGCCCTGGGCCTGGCCGAGGAGGTAAAGCTGTTCAGCTGCGGCGGCCACAGGTGCAGCGAGACCGGCGGCGCGGGTTGCCTTGCCCACGATGCCCATGTCCTTCACGAAGATGTCCAGGCGGCTAAGGACCTCGGCACCGTCCTCGGTGTAGGCCTCCAGGATGCGGGGGCCGCGGTTGGAGAGCATGAACGAGCCTGCGGCACCGGCTTCGAGTGCGGCCAGGGTCTTCGCCTGGTCCAGGCCGAGGGCGTCGGCGAGGGCCATGGCTTCGGCGGCGGCGGCGATGTGCACACCGCACAGGAGCTGGTTGACGGTCTTGAGGGCCTGGCCGTCGCCGGGCTTGTCGCCAACGATGCTCAGGGTGGAGGCCAGGAGCTCCAGCGCGGGGCGGGCCTTCTCCAGTGCTTCGGGCTCTGCGCCGACCACGATCAGCAGGTCGCCTTCGCCGGCGCGCTTCGGACCGCCGGAGAGAGGGGCGTCCACGAGTGCCACACCGTACTCGGCGAGCTTCGCGACCGTGGCCGGGATGGCTTCCGTGCCAACCGTGCTGCCCAGGATCACGACGGCGCCCGGCTTCAGGACCGAAGCGACGCCGTTCTCGCCGAAGAGGACATCGTTGAGCTGCTCGCCGTTGCGGACAGCGAGGAGCAGCGCGTCAGCGTCCTGCGAGGCTTCGCGGGCGGAAGCGAAGGTTTTGATGCCTTCTGCGGCGGCGAGCTCCAAGCGGGGCTCGGCGATGTCGAAGCCATGCACGGTCAGCTCTGATGCGAGGCGGGTAGCCATGGGCAGGCCCATGGCGCCGAGGCCCAGGACGGTGATGGTGTAGTTGCTGCTGGTCATGGTGTTCTCCATTGAATTTCTGGCTGTTAGAACGTGTTGCTGAGTTTGCGGGTGACCTGGGCGAGGGACCGGTCGTCGCCCACGTTGCCCGCGAAAACGATGTAGGGGATGCCCTTCGCGGGGCCGTCCACCGGTTCCCAGAGGGAGACGATGCCCGGGAGCATGGGGCCGCGGACGATTGCGTGGCGGATTTCCAGGCCGTGCGCGGCTACGTCGGAGGACGTGATGCCGCCCTTGGCGATGACGAACCGCGGCGGGAAGGTCTTCAGGGTCCGGTTCACCACGGATACGACGGCGGCCGAGACGGTGCGGGCGATCTGCAGGCTCGCTGCGGGGTCGTCGGTCTTGATGAGTAGGCGGCTGGTGTGGACGATCACGTCTCCTTCGCGGAGGGCGTCGACGACGTCGGACACGACGGTGCCGATGAACGCGTCGGCTGCTGCCTCGGTTTCGGCGGCGAGGAGTTGTTCGACGTCGATCTCGATGATCCGGGCGCTGCCGTGCTCGGCTGTGAGGACGTTGAGCTGGCGGGTGGTCAGGCCCACGTGGGAGCCCACAACAATGAGCCCGCCGGCTGTGGAGGGGGTGTTGCCCGCGTAGGCCTCTTCGCCGGTGAGGGCTTCGCGGATGTCCTGGCCGATGCGGCCGCGGACGAACGGCGGACCCACACGGTAGAGAAGGTTCTTACCGCGGCGTTCTGCTTCTTCCAGGCCCAGGGCCAGCGCACGGAAGTCGTTCTCCGTGACGATGTCGGCCACGATCGGGGTGGAATCGGTGGCGGACTCGATGGCGTCGGCGATGGCCTTGGCCGAAATGGCAGGATCCTGCGCCGAGGCACCGGCGCGGATGATGTTCAGGTCCAGGACAATGACGTTCTCCGCGGAGAAGCGTCCTTGCGACTTCTCCTCCACATACTTGGCCATCTCGGAATTGGCGAAGCCGAAGGACGCGTCCTTGGCGAACTCCGTCTCAGCCACCGGGGTGAGGGAACCGGAATCTTCTCCGGAGGCCCGCATGTAGTGCACCCCGCCGATGGTGACGCGACCGGCGTCGGGGAAAGCCGGAACGATCACCACACCGTCGGTGCTTTCACCGGTTTCCCTGGCGACGGTGGCGGCGATGACATCCGGTTCCAACGGGTAGTGGCCGCGAAGGGTGGAGTCGCTGCGGCTCACGAAGCCCAGCTTCACGGTCCCGGCGGCTGCGGCGAGGGCGTTGCGGACGATTTCCTCGTTCCGGGCGGCTGCCTCTGCCGGGTCCAGGCTGCGGGTGTTGGTCAGCACGTACACGGCCGGCTTGGTCTGCTGTTCGCGGATGTGGGTGAAGGCCCACGTGAAGTCCTCAACGTCCCAACGGGTCAGCACCGCGAGGTCGGCGACAGACTGCGTGCCGGTGGGGTCGTCATCCAGGACCACCAGGACTTTTGGTGTTTCGGCAGAGGACGCTGCAACGGCGTCGGCCACGAGCTGCGCGGGGATCTGGACTTCCGCCGGAAAAGCGGCCAGAACATCGGCTTCAAGGATCACGGGACACTCCATCGTGGGAAATCTGTGTGGCAAATTTGTGAATGTAAGATGTCAGACATCTAACATTTGAATGCTAGTGTGACACACGGCTACTGACTGCGCAAGGTGCCTCGCGTCACTACGCTGGAACCATGGCTGCATCCTGCTTTGTGGACGTGCGGACGCCGGACCATCCCGCGCCGGATCAGACTCCCGTGGTGCTGATCCACGGCTGGGCCTCCGGTTCGGTCTACTGGGAACCACTGGCGTCGTTACTGCTCGACGCCGGGCGGACGGTCTGGATCGTCGACCTGCCTGGGTACCGCTCGGGGGACGCATTGCCCGCCGGATTCGAGTGGACCCTTGACTCCGCTGTGGCCTCCGTGGTCGCACTGGTCGAGGCCAACCCACCCGGGCGTGTGCACCTGGTGGGCCACTCGATGGGTGGAAGCGTCTCTTTGACGTTGGCTGCGGCCAGGCCGGAACTGGTAGCGACAGTGACCTTGGTTGGAATGGTCCCGGCGCCCCAAAACGAGGGCTTTCGGCAGCTCCTCGAGTCACAACTGGAACAGGGCTTTTTTGACGAAAGAACCCGCGCCAAGCTCATGGACGCCTGGTACGGGGAGCTTGCCGCGGAGGACAGGGAGTTACTCGGCAGAGGATTCGATATTCCCTTCCCGGTGCTGGCCGCGAGCGCGAAGGCGGCCATGACCGGCGTCGAACCTTCAGTACCCGGGCGGGTGCAGGCGCCACTGCTGGTGATAGCCGGAACCGGCGACCGCGTGCGGTCCATGGGGCAGATGCAGGCGTTCGTAGCAGAGGGGCCCAAACGGCGACTGAAGCCGATTCCGGGGGCGGGCCACAACGTTCACTGGGAGCAGCCGGGTGAGTGCGCAACGACTTTGAATGAATTTTGGAGAACAAGCTGGCCACCGCCAGCGTAATATGTCTGACAACCATTCCGCCGGGAAGGAAGATCCTTCGGGCGGACGGTCTGGAGTACAGAAATGGGGACTACATGGCGCGCAAGTCGCTGGTCGGCGTCGTTGCTGATGAGCTGCTGGACAGGATCGTTGCGGGCGAATTTCCGCCGGGGACCCTGGTCCCGGGCGAGCTTGAGCTCAGCGCCAAGCATGAGGTGAGCCGCATGACCGTGCGCGAGGCCATGAAAACCTTGGAAGCGCAGCGCATCCTCAGCGTCGAGCGGGGCCGCGGAACGTTCGTCAACCCACTCAACCAGTGGGCCTCGCTGGAAGCCGTCCTTAGGGCTGCATCTGAAGGAACCAAGGACGCGGAAGCAGCGGTCCAGCTCATCGAGCTCCGCCGCATGCTGGAAACCGGCGCCTGCGAACTTGCTGCCGAGCGAATCTCTGACCAAGACCTGGCCATCCTCGAAGCACATGTGGAGAAGATGCAGGCCGCGCACGAAGTCAACGACGTCGCCGGCTTCGTGGAGGCCGACTTGGCATTCCACGACGTCATCCTGCACGCCTCCGGGAATGTCTTCGTCGCCGTGTTATTTGAACCCCTGCACCGTGTCCTGGAAGCCCGCCGCACGGAGACGTCCGCGGTCCCGGAGATCCAGAAGCACGCAATCGGCCACCACCGGAAGATCGCGTCCGCCCTTGGCTCCCGGAACCCGAACGACGCCCGCCTGGCCATGGACGCCCACATGCAGCAGACCCTGGACGACCTGAAAACGTACGTGCTGGAGGCGTAGGACCCACAGGTCGCCTTAATTGTTGGGTGCTGAAGATTTAAATCCGGCGGAAGAAGGGACTCGCGGAATCCCTGATTTCTAGGGCCGAATCGAGTCATGTACTTAATTGTTGGAGAGCTCTTCCGAAAGTCTTGCGCTTGAGACCCCTTGAGTTTCCCGGGTTCCATTCAGCTGCACTATTGTGCACGTGAGCACACAATAGTGTTCCTCGGTATCGCAGGTCAGCGGCGCAGGCTCTCCGAGGGCAGCTCGCCGAATGTCTGCAGGTACAGCGCCGAGAACCGGCCCTGATGCGTGAAGCCGCACAGTTCAGCGATTGCCGTGACCGTCTGCTCCCGCGGGTCGGATTCCAGGAGCATTTCGCGGGCACGGTCCAGCCGGATTGACCGCAGCAACTCCGACGGCGAGGCGCCGGTTTCCGTGCGCAGGGCAGTCTGCAGCGTGCGCACTGAAACACCCAGGCACTCGGCGATGTCCGGCACAGTCAGTTCCTCGAACGCGTGGCGCTCCAGGAGCTCCCGGCACTCACGGACGAGCCGGCTTTCGGACTCAACATCCCTTACCGCGGGTTCAGCGGGCGGCTCCATGGCCATCAGCAACCGCGACATCATGCTGTCGGCCAGCAAGCCCTGCACAAACACGGGCGCCGCGGCCTGTGGCTTACTGATGAGGTCGTCGTGAAGTTCGACGACGGACCTCAGGAAGGCCCTGCCGGCTGCGGTTGTGAGGTCCATGCCGTAGCCGAGCCCGCCTTGCGGTTCCGCGCCGCCATTGAGCGACAGTGCCACCCGTTGCAGTGCGGTCCGACGTACATAAACGATCAGGTGCGGACTTCCGTTATCCCAGGACATGGAGAAGGGCCGATCGATCGGCGGGACAGTGGCCATCCTGGGACTGGAGTCCACGTTGATGGCTCCCACCTGCATGGACGCATGCCCCGCCAGGGGAATCTGGACCAGATGGAAGTCCTGCAGGCCTTCGGGCTCAATCCGCACATCAGCGCCGTAGTCCAGGAACTCGATCCCCACGTCCCCTCGATGCAGGGAGCGCAGCTTCATATCCACGGCAGACTTCCTGGTCCGGGGCGCGAGCTCATGGCCGCAGAAAAGTTCCGCGATTTTCTGGTGCGCCTCGTCGACGTCCGTGATGGCCGTCGTCGGCCGCCCGCGCAGGACGTCGCGGGGAAGGATCCTCACCATGTGGCACCTACTTACGGGGTCTTTTCGCAGCTTTTCGCTTTCCGGATGATCCCCACGCCTAGTGGATATTCCTTCTGTCAGCCGCTGCCTAAAGTCGCTCTTAGGACAAGTATGACGTACGTCATATTTCCGCAACAGCACCGGAGGGAGGTGAGACCCGTGAAGAACATCAAATTGGTCCACGATCGGCGCCAGGAGTGGGAACGGCACTTCGAGGAGTGGGAACGCCAGCTCCACCAGCCGGACACGCGACTGACGGCGGCACCGTGGGTGGGATGGGTTGAAGAGACCGACGAACAGTATCCAGGCGACTGATTCCACAACCCTGCGCATTCCGGATGATCCCCGCGCATCGAGGATATTCCCGGGCCGCATCGGCTCCCTAGAGTCTCTTTCAGGGCGGATATGACCCACGTCATAGTCCCGCATCAGCACAATCCACAAAGGAGAGGGTTTGGCCATGTCAGGACTCGAAGGCAGGACGGCGATCGTCACCGGCGGAGCAACGAAGGTGGGCCAAGGCGTGGTCACCTCGCTGCGGGATGCAGGAGCCACGGTGGTGGTTGCCGACATCGACCCCGACGGCGGCACGCTCACCAAACAGCTGGGCGACCGCATTCACTACTCCCACACGGACATCACCGACGACGCCGCCATCCAGGAGCTCATCGAAGAGACCGTGGCGATGCACGGAAGCCTGGACATCCTGGTGAACCTCGCCTGCACGTACAAAGACGACGGCGCAGGCTCCGGGCGGGCCGACTGGCTCGAGGCCCTCAACGTCAACCTGGTCAGCGCAGTGATGGCGGGCAACGCTGCCCGCCCGCACCTCAAGAAGTCCGGCCACGGCGTAATCATCAACTTCACATCCATCTCCAGCTCAGTTGCCCAAACCGGCCGCTGGCTCTACCCGGCCAGCAAAGCCGCACTCGTCCAGGTCACGCGCAGCATGGCCGTGGACTTCGCACCCGACAACATCCGGGTCAACTCGGTTAGCCCGGGCTGGGTATGGAGCAACATCATGGATTCCCTCACCAACGGGAACCTCGAAAAGACAGACTCCGTCGCGGCCCCCTTCCACGCCCTCAAGCGGGTGGGCCGGCCTCACGAGGTGGGTGACGTCGTCGCCTTCCTTGCGGGCGACCAAGCCAGCTTCGTGACCGGAGCCGATTGGGCGGTTGACGGCGGCTACTCGGCCCTGGGCCCCGAGCGGGCCGAAGAAACCATTCCCCTCCTCGCGGCCAACTGAACACCAAACCTCACCGGATAGCTTCAAAGAACGTCCCACTACACAGAAGGACAAGAATCATGACACAACGCCACATCACCATCGTCGGCGCGGGCCAGTCCGGTCTTCAGCTCGGCATCGGCCTGCTGGACGCCGGATTCGCCGTGACCACCATTTCCAACCGCACGCCGGAAGAGATCCGGGACGGCAGAGTGGCCTCCAGCCAGTGCATCTTCCACAATGCCCTGGAGCACGAGCGGGCCCTGGGCCTCGACTTCTGGCCGGACGCACCCACAGTGGACGGCATCTCCTTCACCATCCCGCACCCTGAATTGCCGGGTGAGAAGGCCATCAGCTGGGCCTCCCGCCTGGACAACCACGCCAAGTCCATCGACCAGCGCGTCAAGTTCCCCCGGTTCATGGAGGAGTTCACCAAGCGCGGGGGCGAATTGGTGTTCGAGGATGCCGGCGTTGAGGACCTGGAACGTTACGCGCTGAACTCCGAGCTGGTCATCGTGGCCGCGGGCAAGGGTGAAATCGCCCAGCTCTTTACCCGCGACGCCGAGCGCAGCACCTATGACGCCCCGCAGCGCGCGCTGGCCCTGACCTATGTCACAGGACTGAAGCCCCGCGAAGAGTACTCCGCCGTTTCCTTCAACCTCATCCCTGGCGTAGGCGAATACTTCGTGTTCCCGGCTCTCACCACCACCGGCCCCTGCGAGATCATGGTGTTCGAAGGTGTGCCCGGCGGCCCTATGGACTCCTGGAAGGGGCTCTCGCCGGAAGAGCACTTGGAGAACTCCAAGAACATCCTGAAGACCTTCCTCCCGTGGGAGGCCGAACGCGCCACGGACGCGGAACTGACCGACCCCAACGGCGTCCTGCAGGGCCGTTTTGCCCCCACCGTCCGCCACCCGATTGCCACGCTCCCCAGCGGGAGGCAGGTACTGGGCCTGGCCGACGTCGTGGTTTTGAACGATCCCATCACCGGTCAGGGTTCCAACAACGCGAGCAAGTGCGCGGCGTCGTATCTGGACAGCATCGTCAAGCACGCGGGCGCCTATGATGCCGCGTTCATGCAGGCCACGTTCGAGCGGTACTGGGATTATGCGCAGCACGTTGCCCAGTGGACCAACGCCTTGCTGGCTCCTCCCCCGCCGCACGTCCTGGAACTCCTGGGCGCAGCCAACCAGGCCCCGGAAATAGCCCACCGCTTCGCCAACGGCTTCAACCACCCGCCGGAGTTCCAAGAGTGGTTCATGTACCCGGATAAGGCCGCGGACTACCTCGCGAGCCTGCAAGCGGCAAAAGTTTAATAGCACGCCCCTGCTAACAAGGACTCACCATGCGCACTATTGCAATCATCGGGGCCGGCGAATCCGGCGCCCAACTGGCTTTGGGCCTGCAGCGGGAAGGCTACTCCGTCTCGCTGTACTCGGACCGTTTGGCGGCCCAAATCCGCACCGGAAAGGTCATGTCCAGCCAGTGCATGTTCTCCACCGCACTCGACGCCGAGGCGCAGATGGGCACGGCGATCCAGGGCTCCGAAGCGCCGAGGATCGGCTCGATCCGCTTCCGGGTGGAAGGCGGCGACTCCATCGAGTGGGAGGCTCCGCTGGACGGACCGGCCCGTTCCATCGACCAGCGCATCAAAAGTGCCCACTGGATCGAGCGGTTCGTGGCCAATGGAGGCGACTTCCGCATCGAAAAGGTCACGCCGCGCATGCTCGAGGAGCTGTCCCGGGATTATGAGCTGGTCATCGTCAGCACGGGAAAGGGCGAGATCGGCCAGATCTTCCCGCGGGACAAGGCGAAGTCGCCGTTCGACCGCCCGCAGCGGGTCCTCGCGCTAAACTACGTCACCGCTGATGGAACGGACGACGGCGGTGCTGCCGCCATCCGGATGTCCATGGCGCCGGGAGTGGGTGAGTTCTTCACCTTCCCGGGCCTCACGGTATCCGGCCCCTGCCGCATGATGGTGTTCGAGGGCGTGGTGGGCGGCCCCCTGGACTGTTGGACCGGCGTCGTAAGTCCGGAAGAGCAGCTTGAGCGTTCGCTGCAGATCCTGCGCGACTATTTCCCGCATGAGGCCGCCGCGTTCCAGGACGCCAAGCTGACCGACGACGGCGCCACGCTCCTGGGCCGTATCACACCTACGGTTCGCTCCGCCGTCGGGGAACTGCCGAACGGCAGCCTGGTCTTCGGACTGGGCGACGCCGTAGTCCTCAACGATCCCCTGACGGGCCAGGGCTCCAACAACGCAACGCTGGCGGCCAAGTATTACCTCGATTCGATCGTGCGCCGCGGACAGCAGCCGTTCGACAGGGAATGGATGGAGCGGACGTTCGACGAGTTCTGGCGGGGCTGGGGCCAATGGTCGGTGGCCTGGACCAACGATCTCCTCAAGCCGCGACGCGACCACCAAGTAACCCTCCTGCGCGAGGCCGCGGAGCATCCGGCCCTGGCCGCCAGCATCGTGGCCGGCTTCGACGATCCGCGAACCTCCTACCCATGGTGGTTCGATCCGACGGCTGCCGCCGACTTCATGCAGGCACGCAAGGAAGAAGACTCGGCCGTTTTCGATGTCCGTGACTTCCGGAGTGCGCTGGGGCAGTTCGCAACGGGTGTCACCGTGGTCACCACCGTGTCGCCCGACGGCCGCAAAGTGGGCATGACAGCCAACTCGTTCACGTCTGTTTCCATGGAACCGCCGCTGGTCCTGTGGTGCCCCAGCAAGCGGGCTCCCAGTCTCACCGACTTCGAGGAAGCCTCGCACTTCGCCATCAACATCCTGGCCAGCGACCAGCACGTCCTCTCGCGGCAGTTCGCCACGCCCGCCACGGACAAGTTCGAAGGCGCGTCTACCTCCGAGGGCATCGCGGGGGTGCCGTTGCTTGACGGAGCGGTAGCAACATTCCAGTGCCGCACGGTGTCGCGCCACGACGCCGGCGACCATGTGATCTACGTTGGCGAAGTAGAGAGATACAACAACGACGGCGGCGCTCCCCTGGTGTTCCACAGCGGCAAGTACCACGCCACCGCCAGCCACCCCGATTTCTGAGAGGCGTTGATCCATGAACGACGTTGCCATCATCGGCTCCGGCATCAATTCCCTGGTGGCCGCCGCGGAACTGGCACTGGACGGCAAGAAGGTCTGCCTGATCGAACAGGCCGACCGTCTTGGAGGCTTCATCCACTCCGGTGAACGGACGCTACCCGGGTTCATCCACGATTCCTTTTCCTCGTGGCATCCGTTGTTCGTCTCCGGCGGTGCGTACGCCGCCTTGGGTGCTGAGCTGCACCAGCGCGGGTTGGAGTACTGCAACACCGATGGCGCGGTGACGGCCTCCGTCGCCGCGGATCCCGCCTCCGGAGAACACCGTGTAGTCATCGCCCACAGGGATCCTGCCGAGACAGCGAAAGCGTTCAAGGAACCGCGGGACCAAGCTGCCTACCTGGCCATGTTGGATGACCTGGGCCAGCACTCCGGCACTGTTTTTGGGGCCTTCGGGGCCGAGCTCCGTTCCTTCAAGGACCTGGCGAAACTGGCGTTCGGCGCGTGGCGGAGTGGCCGGATCAAGGCCAACGAAGCGTTCGTAAGGGACTCTGTGATGAGCGGCCGGAACTACGTCCGCAGCCGGTTCGATGGCTGGGAGACCGACCAGCTCTGGGCCCCCTGGCTGCTGCACGCGGGGCTCGGTCCGGACCAGGCCACGGGAGGTGTCATGCTGCCCGTCATGGCGATGAGCATGCACGGCTTCGGGTTGCCCGTGGTGAAGTGCGGCGCCTCACGGTTCGTTGCGGCCTTCGAATCCCTGCTGCGGGACAACGGCGTCCGGATCATGCTGGGTGCCGAGGCGCAGGAAATCCTCTCGGTCTCCGGCTCGGTGACAGGGGTGCGGACCTCGCAAGGAATCGTAGCCGCCTCGACTGTGCTGGCCAACGTGTCACCCCAGGCCCTCTACACTCGACTCCTGCCCAGCGCCCCCGAAGACCTCGCCGCGGCTGCCCGCAGGTACCAGAACGGCCGCGGCGCCATGCAGATCCACCTTGCCTTGGACAAGCCAGTGACTTGGCTGGATCCACGGTTGAATGAGGTTCCGCTGGTCCATGTAAGCACCGGCTCGGACAGTACTGGCATTGCGTGTGCACAGGCGGAGGCGGGCCTGTTGCCGTCCGAGCCCACCATCGTGGTCGGCCAGCAGTGCGTCCTGGATCCGTCCAGGGCCCCCGAGGGCAAGGCAACGTTGTGGCTGCAGCTCCAGGAGGTTCCGTACTCGCCGGTCGGTGATGCGGCCGGAGAGCTGACCGTAGCAGAGGGCTGGACTCCGGAACTCAAAGCCGGCTACCTCCGCCGGGTCCTGCAGCGCCTGGAGGAGTTCGCCCCGGGTCTCAGCGCCACGGTCCTCGCCTCCGACGTCATCGCTCCCACGGACCTCGAGATGGGCAACCCGAACGCCGTGAACGGGGACCCGTACGGCGGCTCTGCAGAGCTCTTCCAGAACCTGCTCTGGCGCCCGTTCCCGCAGGCAGCCGGGCACCACACCCATATCAAAGGACTCTGGCACATCGGGGCTTCGACGCATCCCGGCCCCGGCCTGTCCGGCGGTTCGGGGCATCTGGTTGCCCAACGCCTGAAGTCCAAATCTTCCAAGAACACCACGCGATAGGAGAGAACAATGTCTGTTCTGGCCGGGCTCACTGCAGCCCTTTCCCAGGGTTCGGTGGAAATCATCGACCTCACCACCCCGCTCAGCTCCGAAACACCCATCCTGAACCTGCCGCACCCCTTCGCGAACACTGTCGGTTTGTCGGTTTCTCCGGTGAGCAATTTCGACGACGCCGGCCCGGCCTGGGCGTGGAACGACGTCACTGTGGGCGAGCACGCCGGGACGCACCTGGATGCCCCGGTCCACTGGATCACGGGCAAGGACGGAAAGTCCGTGGATCAGATCGAACCGCACCGCCTGGTGGGACCGCTGGTGGTGATCGACAAGACCGCGGAGGCGGCCGCTGATCCGGACTTCCTCCTGGAACCTGAGCACTTTGAGCAGTGGCAGGCAGAGCATGGGCTCTTCCCGGAGAACTGCTGGGTGATTTTCCGGACCGGTTGGGCGGCCCGGGGTTCAGACGCTGCGGCTTTCGTCAACGCGGACGACGCCGGTCCCCACACTCCGGGGGTCTCCGCGGCAGGTGCCAAGTGGCTTGCAGGCAACGCTTCGATCAGCGGTTTCGGTGTTGAAACTGTGGGCATCGACGCGGGCCAGGCAGGTTCCTTGGACCCGATGTTCCCGGTCCATTCGTTCCTCCTGGGCGCGGACAAGTACGGTGTGACCTCGCTCCGGAACGTAGACCGCCTGCCGGTTACCGGTGCCACGCTGGTGGTGGCTCCCTTGCCCATTGTTGGCGGCACGGGCAGCCCGAGCCGGGTGTACGCGCTGGTGGAAAAGGGGACAGCGGAAAACGGCTCAGTGGAAAAGGGCACCGGCGAAGAGGGCACGGTGGAGCGCGCATGAGCGGCGGGCCGGACGTGACCGGGGAGGTACGGGTTTCCACGCTCGTGGGGCGGACGCTGGCGGAGCTCGACGTCGGGCATGTCTTCGGGGTGGTGGGCAGCGGCAACTTCGATGTCACCGGCACCCTCATGGCCGAGGGCGTCCCGTTCACGGCGGCACGGCACGAGGGCGGTGCCGCGACGATGGCCGATGCGTATGGGCGGATGTCCGGGAAGGTTGGTGTGGTCACCACGCATCAGGGCTGCGGGCTGACCAACGCCATCACGGGTGTGGGAGAAGCGGCGAAGAGCCGCACGCCCATGATCGTGCTCACCGCGGATACCCAGGCCGCGGCCACGAGGTCCAATTTCAAGATCGACCAGGATGCTCTCGCCCGCAGCGTCGGTGCCGTCGCCGAACGGATCCACTCCCCTGCTTCCGCGATTGCGGATACGGTCAGGGCGTTCCGGACCGCCGTCAACGAGCGGCGCACGGTGGTCCTGAGCTTGCCGCTGGACGTCCAAAGTGCCACCGCCGCTGACGAGGTGGGTGCCGTCGTCGTACCCCAACCGCTCAAGGTGCGGCCGGACGCTTCCCGGATCCAGGAACTGGTGGGATTGATCGCTGCGGCAGACAGGCCCGTGTTCGTGGCCGGCCGTGGCGGGCGGGGTGCACGCGAGGAGATCCTCGCCTTGGCGCAGCACGCGGGTGCTCTGGTGGCGACGTCCGCGGTGGCAAGCGGCCTGTTCAACGGCGATCCGCACAACGTTGGGATTTCCGGCGGCTTCTCCTCGCCGCTCACGGCCGAACTGATCAGCGGCGCGGACCTCATAGTTGGTTGGGGGTGCACGCTGAACATGTGGACCATGCGGCACGGGAGGCTGATTTCGCCGGGCACCAAGGTGGTCCAGGTCGACGTCGAGGACGCCTCGCTGGGCGCCAACCGGCCCATCACGCTGGGCGTGCTCGGCGATTCCGCGCTGACCGCGGCCGACGCGCTGGCGGTCTTGCAGTCCGTCCAACCGGAGCCGGTGGAGAAGTACCGCACCGAGGCAAACGCCCTGGCCATCAAGGAAGGCTCACGGTGGCGGGACGTGGAAACCCCGGACCTGTCCACTCCCACGAGGATCGACCCGAGGGTCCTGAGCCGCGAACTGGATTCGTTGCTGCCTGCTGAGCGGATCGTGTCCGTTGATTCGGGCAACTTCATGGGCTACCCCAGCCAATACCTTGCCGTGCCGGACGAGTTCGGGTTCTGCTTCACGCAAGCATTCCAGGCAATCGGGCTTGGCCTCTACACAGCAATCGGTGCCGCGGTGGCGCAACCGGACCGGCTTCCTGTGCTCGGCGCGGGCGACGGCGGGTTCCTGATGGGCATCAGCGAACTCGAAACCGCCGTGCGGATGAAGCTGCCACTGGTGTGCATCGTCTACAACGACGCCGCGTATGGCGCCGAGGTGCACCACTTCGCACCCTTGGCGCCGGAAGAAAACCTGGCCAGCGTGGTCTTCCCCGAAACGGACATCGCCGCTATCGCCCGTGGTTTCGGAGCGGACGGGGTGACCGTCCAAACCGCAGGTGACCTGGCCGCCGTCGAGCCCTGGCTGGCCGCCTACCGTGCCGGAACGCAAACCAAACCGCTCGTCATCGACGCCAAAATCGCCTCAGACGGCGGATCCTGGTGGCTGGCCGAGGCGTTCCAAGGCCACTAACGCCCCGGGCACCCAACTGGGGGACAGCACCTGTCGCTATGGGCACTCATAGCGACGTGCGCTGTCCCCTACTTGGGTTCGTTACGCGTCCACTTCCGTGTTCACGATGTAAACGTCGCACGGAGCGCCGTGGGCAACGCTGTTCGCGATGCTGCCCAGGACGCGGCCCAGGCCCTTCATGCGCTTGTTGCCCACTACGATCAGGGTTGCCTTGTTCGTCTCGGCGTAGTTGATCAGCGCGCTGGCCGGGTTGCCGCGGGCAGCGAAGTACTTGACCTTGCCTTCCGGAACATCGAGTTCCTCGGAGACCTTGCGGGCAACATACTCGGCGGAGTCGGCCGAGGAAACGGTGATCCGGTCGCTGCCGCTGCCGAATTCCTCGATGCGGTCATCGGAGAACCCGCTGACCACATGCAGCTCGCCTCCGAGCGCGGTAGCCATCTTGGCTGCGGCAATGGCCGCCCGCTTGGCCGTTTCGCTGTTGTCAACGCCGACAACGATCACTTCTGACATGAGTGCTCCTCATAGATCGGTTGGGTGGTGCTGCAAGAAAATCTACACGTCATCACCGGCAGGGACGAGCAATGACCGAGCAGGAAAGAGGTTCTGGCCGCACGAAGATCCGTGGGCTAGTCTGCATGAACGGCCTGCCTGGCGGGCCCGATTTTCCGAAGGATTCAGTGACGATGATGAGGAGCACCATGGCTGGCCACACATACAGCGTTTCCGAAATTGTAGGAACTTCCACCGAGGGCGTTGACGACGCCATCAAGAACGGCATCGCAACCGCCTCCCAGACCCTCCGGAACCTGGATTGGTTCGAGGTCAAGGAAATCCGCGGCCACCTCGAGGACGGTGCCGTGGCCGACTGGCAGGTCACCATCAAGCTGGGCTTCCGTTTGGAACGCTGAGCCACCTCCGCGGGTTGCCGGTTAGTGCCAATGTTTCACGCGGACATTGGCACTAACTGTCATCCCGGCGGGCGGGTTCGGGTTGGAGCACCTCCGCGGGCCCGGCCTCGCCAAAGCTGCTCAACAGTGTCAAAGCGTCCGACGACGGCGAACCGGCCTTCGCGGAATACACCCTCAGGTGCTGGTCGGCGTCGTCCGGGAGACCCAGGGTTTCAAAGTTCAGTTCGAGGTCGCCCACCAGTGGGTGGTGCAGCCTGATGGTTCCGGCCGAGCGCGTGGCAACGCGGTGCCCTGCCCACCACTGGCGGAAATGTTCGCTGTGGACGGCGAGTTCACCCACGAGCTGGTTGGTCTGTGGATCGTTGGGGTGGCGTCCCACATCCATCCGCAGTGAACCCACAGCCTCGGCAGCCACGGTCTTCCAATCACGGAACAACGTCCCTGCCCGCGTGTCGAGGAGCAGCCAACGCGTCAGGTTGCGCTCGGCGGAAGGCAAGGAAGTGAAATCCGTAAACAGCAGGTTTGCCATGCGGTTGGCAGCCAGGACATCCGTCCTGCGGCCCAGGACCATGGCCGGGACATCGCCCACGGCATCGAGCAGTTGCCGGATCGCAGGACGTACCTTCTGCACCGGCCCCGGGCCAGCTGCAGAATTAGCACAGTGGGCCAACAGGTCCATCATGTGCGCCTGCTCCCCTGCATCCAGGCGAAGGGCGCGGGCCACGGAATCGAGGACAGCCTTGGACGGATGGATGTTCCGGCCCTGTTCCAGGCGCGTGTAGTAGTCGGTGCTGACCCCGGACAACCTGGCAACTTCCTCGCGGCGAAGGCCCGGAACCCTGCGGGAGCCTGTGGAACCCAAGGCACCGGCGTCCTCCGGGGACAGGCGCGCACGCATGACTTTGAGGAATTTTCCGAACTCGGCGCTTTGACCCATCCCTCCATTCTGCCCGCGCCCCCGCCCGTGAAGCCACCACTTTGGGTAGGACTGCCAGACCTAGGAAAAACAGGATCACGCAGCGGGGCTGACTCACGGATGAAATCTGCATAGGCTCAGTACAGAGCCCATTGAAAACGCTTTCTGGAATCGCGGCTTTACCTGAATCATTCGAAGGAGACTTTCATGCCAGAGCTGACCTTGAACAACGGCGTCACCATCCCACAGCTCGGATTCGGCGTCTTCCAGGTTCCTCCCGGAGAAACGCAGAAGGTGGTGGAAGACGCGCTTGAGGCCGGGTACCGCCACATCGATACGGCCGCCGCGTACCGGAACGAGGCGGGCGTCGGCGCGGCTATCGCGGCCTCCGGCATTTCCCGCGAGGAACTCTTCATCACCACCAAGCTCCGCAACGGCGAGCAAGGCGAAGCCTACGACGCTTTCCAGCGAAGCCGGGACGCATTGGGCCTGGAAGTGGTGGACCTGTACCTCATCCACTGGCCGGTCCCGTCGCAGGGGCTGTTCACCCAGGCATGGAAGGAGATGGAGAAGCTCCACCAGGACAAGCAGATCCGCGCCATCGGTATCTCCAACTTCCTTGCAGACCACGTAGACTCCCTGCTCAAGGAAGCCGATGTGGTTCCTGCAGTGAACCAGATCGAACTCCACCCAACGTTCCAGCAGGCCGATCTGGCAATGAAGTGCCGCGGCCTGGGCATCGCCGTGGAAGCCTACAGCCCGCTGGGCCAGGGCAAGGACCTGAACGCCGAGCAGGTGGCCCTGGTTGCGGCCGCCCATGAGACCACCCCGGCACAGGTCATCCTGGCGTGGCACCTCGCCCAAGGCACCATAGTGATCCCCAAGTCAGCGGACTCGAACCGCATGCGCGAGAACCTTGGGGCAGCAGACCTGAGCCTCACCGAATCCGAACTTGCCGCAGTCACCGCACTGGAGGCGGGCGCCCGCATCGGTTCCGATCCCGCCGTCGCCGCTTTCACACAGTTCTAGAGAGAAGGACGCAACTGACATGCAGTACACGCACCTTGGCCGCTCCGGCCTCAAAGTTTCCCGCCTGTGCCTCGGCACCATGAACTTCGGCCCCAAAACCGAAGAGGCGGCCTCGCACTCGATCATGGACTCCGCCCTGGACTCCGGCATCAACTTCTTCGATACCGCCAACGTCTACGGTGGCGCCGAGCACCGCGGCTGGACCGAGGAGATCATTGGCCGCTGGTTCGCCCAGGGCGGCGAGCGCCGCGAACGGACCGTGATCGCCACCAAGCTGTACGGCACCATGACCGACCGGCCGAATGAATCGAAGCTGTCCGCGCTCAATATCCGGCGGGCCCTCGATGCCAGCCTGAAGCGGCTGCAGACGGACTACATCGATATCTACCAGTTCCACCACATCGACCGCGATACTCCGTGGGACGAGATCTGGCAGGCCATTGAGGTAGCCGTCCAGCAGGGCAAGATCCTGTACTCCGGCAGCAGCAACTTTGCCGGTTGGCACATCGCGCAGGCCCAGGAAGCCGCGCGCCGCCGCAACTACACCGGCCTGGTCAGCGAACAGTCCATCTACAATCTGTTCCGCCGGGAGCTTGAACTCGAAGTCATCCCCGCGGCCCAGCAGTACGGGCTGGGCCTCATTCCTTGGTCTCCCTTGCAGGGTGGCCTCCTGGGCGGTGTGCTGAAGCAGCAGGAACAGGGCGTTCGCCGCTCCGAGGGACGGGCCCTTGAGACGCTGAAGAAGCACGAGGACCAGATCCGCCAGTATGAAGACTTCGCCGATGAACTGGGACACGCACCCGGCGATGTTGCTTTGGCCTGGCTGCTCCACCAGCCGGCCGTGACTGCACCGATCGTGGGTCCGCGCACGCAGGAGCAGTTGGACTCGGCAATCCGCGCCCTTGATGTCACCCTCAACGACGACGCCCTTAAGCGCCTGGATGACATCTTCCCGGGCCACCGCACCGCACCCGAGGACTATGCCTGGTGAGCAGCATCCTCCCCGAAACGGGCACCGTCCCGCCGCGGAACATCCTGTTCATCGGCGGGACCGGCGTCATCAGTGCGGCTGCGGCTGAACGCGCCGTCGCACTGGGCCACCGGCTGACCATCCTCAACCGCGGACGGTCAGCCGGGCGGCCGGTTCCCGAGGGCGCCGAGGTTCTCCATGCGGATGTCCGCGACCCCGCGGCCGTGCGGGAGGTACTTGCCGGACGGGAGTACGACGCCGTTGCGGACTTTATCTCCTACACTCCCGATCAGGCGCGGGCGGGCTTGGACTTGTTCCGGGGGCGGACGGGCCAGTACGTCTTCATCAGTTCCGCTTCCGCCTACCAGAAGCCGCCCACTACCCTGCCGATCCGGGAGTCCACGCCCCTGAAGAACCCTTTCTGGCAGTACTCAAGGGACAAGATTGCCTGCGAGGAGATCCTCTTCGAGGCCTACCGGGAGCAGGATTTCCCGGTGACGGTGGTACGTCCTTCGCACACTTATGACCGCACCAAAATCGCAATGGTGGGCGGCTGGACGGACATCCACCGGATGCGTGCCGGCCTTCCGGTCATGGTGCATGGGGATGGCACGTCGCTCTGGACCCTGACCCACAGCCGCGACTTCGCCAAGGCCTTTGTTGGACTCCTTGGCCGGCCGCAGGCAATCGGCGAAAGCTACACCATCACCTCGGACGAGTTCCTTCCCTGGAACCAGGTGTACCGCTTGTTTGCGCGGGCCGCGGGGGTTCCCGAGCCGGAGTTGTTCCACGTTTCCTCGGAGACGATTGCTGCCCACAGCCCTGAACTCGGGCCGAACCTGCTGGGCGACCGGTCCCATTCCGTGGTGTTCGACAACAGCAAGATCAAGGCATTGGTTCCGGATTACACGGCAACCATTCCCTTCGCCGACGGCGCCAGGGAGATCGTGGACTGGCATGACAGGCACCCGGATCTGCAGGTGGTGAACCAGGGTTTCATGGAGTTGACTGACAGGCTCCATGACTGGTCGCGCCGTAGCTTGTTGCCAACAACTGCTTCACCAGCGTAGAAAACAAGTAACCTTTCTTTTCGTTACAGCTAAGGAGATCGTGCCCATGGCCGCTGCCCCGCTCATCGAACTCAACGATGGCTTCAAGATCCCTCAGCTGGGCCTTGGCACGTGGCCACTGAACGATACCCAGGTTGCGGATGCCGTTGTGGAGGCCGTCTCCCGCGGCTACCAGCACATCGACACCGCCGTGAAGTACGGGAACGAGAGCGGCGTTGGCGATGGCATCCGGAGGAGCGGAGTCGGCCGGGACGAACTCTTCATCACCACCAAACTCGACGGTGAATTCCAGGGCTCAGGCAAGGCCGTTGCGGGCCTGGACGGTTCCCTCAAGCGGCTGGGCCTGGACTACGTTGACCTGCTCCTGATCCATTGGCCCCTTCCACGGCGTGGCGAGTTTGTCTCAACGTGGAAGACGTTCGAGGAACTCCAGGCGTCCGGCAAGGTCCGCTCGATCGGGGTTTCCAACTTCAAGCCTGCGCATTTGGACCGGCTCTTCGCAGAGACGGAAATCATCCCGGCGGTCAACCAGATCCAGGTGAGCCCGTCGATCCCCCGCACCCTGGCCCGCGAGTTCAACCAGAGCCACGGCATCGTCACGGAGTCTTACAGCCCGCTGGGTGCCAGCAGCGATTTGCTGAACGCACCCGTGCTGGCCAGGATCGGCGAGAAGCACGGCAAGACCCCTGGCCAGGTGGTTCTCCGCTGGCACGTTCAGCAAGGCCTGGTGGCGATACCGAAGACCTCCAATCCGCAGCGCATGCAGGAGAACCTGGACGTCTTTGGCTTCGAGCTGGACCAGGACGATCTTGCTGGCCTGCAAACGCTCGACGGCGGCCCGGATGCGGGCGTCGACTCGGACGTCCAGGGACACTGAGCGCCGCTGATGACCACTGTGCTTTGGACCGGTTGCTACACCGCGGACCGCGACGGCAACGGCGAAGGAATCGGCGCGCTGACCGCCGATGACAAGGGCGGACTCACTCACCTGGGCCTGGCCGTTACCGCCAATTCGCCATCTTTCCTGGCCGTGCATCCCAGCCAACCCGTGGTCTACGCGGTTGCCGAGGAGGGCAAGATGGTGCGGGCCTTCCGGCGGACCGGGGTGGCTGAGCTGGAGCCGTTCGGCGAACCTTGGCCTGCCGGGGAGGCGGCGTGCCACGTTGCCGTGGATCCCCAGGGCCGCTTCATCGTCGTCACCTGCTGGGGTGACGGGCAAGTGATCCTTTACGAACTGGACGACGACGGTGCCATCACCTCGCGTGCCAGCGCGGAGGCCGCCGTCGACCCCCACCGCACCGATGGGGACGAGCCGCGGCCCAGCCGCGCACATTCGTCACTGATGCTTCCCGACGGCCGGATCCTCACAACCGATCTGGGGCATGACCTGGTCCGCGCCTGGACTTACCGGCCCGGCGAGGGGCTCAGTTCCGACCACCACGTTGTGTTGCCCAAGGGCTCCGGCCCACGGCACATGGCCAGGCACTCAAGCGGCACGGTTTTCGTGGACACCGAATACTCCATCGAGGTGGCCGCGATCCGGCCGGGGCCCCAGGGAATCCTTGAGCTCGCCGATGTGATTCCCGCCAGCGTGAACAAGGCGTACGACGGCGACTCGGCGGCTGAGATTGCCCTCTCGCCGGACGGCCGCTTCGCCTACGTTGGAGTGCGCGGCTCCAACCGGATCTGCGTCCTACAGGTTGGCGGCGACGGCCGCCTGGCACCCATGGCCGATGTGCCCAGCGGCGGTGACCGGCCACGGCATCACCTGGTCCGCGACGGCTGGCTGTACGTGGCGCACGAAGGCTCCAACGACGTCGTAAGTTTCAGCCTGGACCCGAACACCGGACTGCCGGACGGCCCTGTCAGCCGCGTGGAGACCGGCTCGCCAAGTGCGCTGATCCCAGCCGTCCCTTAAACGCCGAGATGGTTTTGAGTGCCAATGCTCCGCTCAAACATTGGCACCTAAAACCATCTCGGTGAACTTCAGGCGGCCCAGACCTCAACATCGTCCGTGCCACAGATGAGCTTCCGACCACCCGGCTCCAGGACAACCCATAGGAGTTCCTGGTGCTGGGAAATCTCGTCTACCCGGCCGGCTCCTGCACCCTTGGCGGCGTCGTAGATCCAGACGGGATCGCCGGCCGCGAGTCCGGTCCATTCCGCTGCCGGGACGTGCCTGTAGTCTTCCGGGCGACTGAGGATGCTCCTGCTCATGCCGAGATATCGGCGGCGGAACGGCGCCGCCACACCGTGGCAACCCCGTTGTGCGCCGGCAGGACGTGCCCTTCCGGGAAAACCTGGACGGCATCCGGCTCGGAATCCGGGCTCCACAAGCCCGACGCCGGGCAGTGGGAACCTGTGGGCATGACGCGGGTGGCTCGTTCGCGCAGGAGGGCGATGCTCTTCATCGTTGAATCTCATCCTTGGTAGCTGGGGTATTGTGCAGTGTGAAGCAGATCTCCTCAACCCTATGAAACTTGGAAGCCCTTTGTTATGGGCAAATGCATAAGGTTTGTGCACAGTGCCGTGCACTTGACCAGCACAATGGAGCGCTTGAAGCGCCAAAAGGCCCGCAGGTCCCCAAACCGGGGTCCTGCGGGCCTTCTTTCTGCCTCTACTTGTAGCTGAGGCTGAGCAGCATCGCCTTGAGCTGCGCGTACTGCTGGGTGCCCATCCAGGCCTTCGCTGCGGCGGGGGTGGCGAAGGTTGGTTGCTTGTTGATGTCGAAGTTGACGGCAGCGATCATGAACAGATTAGGCATTCTCACTAGCCGCGCTCCGGACCCCATCTCCCCATTCTTGAACTCCCCGGCAACGCGCACATCCATGAAGTAGTAGGGCCGAATGTCCGGCGCGGGCTCAGCGGGTGTAACAGCCCCTTCCACCGGAGTCGGCAAGATCAGGTCAGAGGCAAAGCCAAATTCAGTAGACTGGCCCGATATGTCAGTAATGCCAGGGACGGCGGCCGTATCGTAAACGGTGCGTCGCACCCACCCACCCGTGCCGCCCCCGTAGGAGCCGCTTGATACGTAGGCAATCTCGGAGCCATTGGCGTCAAGGATTGTGGCATCCACTGCCCCAGCCTTTGTTTCCTCTGACAGGTATGGGGCCTGCTCCGTACGAACGGTCCAGTCGGCGGGATGCTTGAAGGAAATATGCCCGTCGGGGAAGGTGAACGTCTTGAGTGTTGGAGCCTGCACCGGCGGGACCACCGGAGCCGTGGCCGCGGCAGGGGTGGTGGGCGTCGGCACTTGGGTGCTTGCCGCCGTCGGGGTTGCCGAAGGCGTCGCGGATGGTGTGGGTGTGGCCGATGCCGTAGCTGAAGCGGTGGGAGTGGGCGTATCCACGGTTACCGCCGGCGCAGGCATGGAGCTGGCCGGGCCGAAGTTCGAGGCCACCAACACACCGGCCGTGACTGCTGCCGCCCCCAAAAGCAGGCCGCCGGCAATCCGCGCTTTGCGGAGTCGGCGTTCCTCCAGCGACGGGACGGTCTTCAGCGGGTTGGTGTCGCTGTAAACGGTGGAACCGGAGAGCATCTTGTGCAGGGCCTCTTCTCCGTTTGGCTCCATAGCGGGATCGAACGGGTCGATTGCGGCAATCTGGTTCTTGATCGGATCCATTGTCAGACCCCCAACTTTTCTGTAGTCGTCTCGGAACCTGCAGGCAGTTGTTTCCGGAAAGCGGTCCGGGCGCGGTGCAGCCGGACCTTTGCAGCCGATTCGCTGCACTGGAGCACGCCGGCGATCTCGGTGGTGCCCAATCCATCCCAGTAGGCCAGCTGGAGGATGTCGCGGTCCTTCTCGCGCAACCGCGCCATCGCGTCCTGTACCGCGACGTTGCCGGTGTCATCACCGAAGCGCTGTACCGCCGTCGTGCGCAGCTTTTCCTGGAGTGCCTGCTGGCGGTCGCGGCTGCGGTAGGCATTACCCACCAGGTTGCGGGCGATGCTCAACAAATAGGGGAGCTCGGGCCGACTGTCATCGGACCATTTCTGCCACACCACACGGAAGACATCGGCGGCGATTTCCTCTGCCACCTCCACCGACTCGACGCGTCGGCCAACAAACCTGAAGACGGCTGGGTAGCTGTCTTTATGAATGGCGATAAACGCCAATTCGCGCTCGGAAAGCACGATTTCCCCCTGATATTTAGTGCCCGGAACTGCAGGATACCCATATAGTTTCCGGCCGCCGCCACCGGGTTACAGTCTGCGCGAAGATTCTGCTGGATCATTCGCAACCGCAGCCGAAGGAAGCCCGGACTTGCGCGGCTTACTGAGCGGAGCCAGGCGAATGATCCAGCAAAAGAAGTTCTAGCCGCGCAAGGTGGCCCGCCCACGCAAGGCGGAGACGGCCCAGACGAGCAGGAGCAAGGCCACGAGGATCAGTCCGGCGTCGCCGAGGTCGATCTCACCGAGCCACGTGGTCACGGGATCTTCGAGGTCAAAGGCGGCGTTCAGGAACCCGCCGAGCGTAATCACTGAGATGAACAGGGCCGAAACCGCAGAGATGCCGGTGATCACGGCGTTGAACCCGAGCTTGCGCTGCGGGTTGTGGATGGCAGATTTGTACATCTTCATCATGGCCACCCCGTTCGCGGAGTCGCACAGGGTCATCGCTGCGGTGAACGCGAGCGGGAGGGCCATCAGTGCGAGGGGTGAGACTCCGGCGAGTGACGCCGTGGTGGTGATGACCAGCAGTCCGATGGTGGTGGCGGTATCGAAGCCCAGGCCGAACAGGAAGCCGATGACGTAGATGTTCCGCGGCCGCTCCACCTTGGACAACGGCTTGGCAAGGAGGCGGGCCACGAAGCCCTTCGCTTCGAGATCCTCGGGGCGGACTTCACCTCCGGACTGGACGTTGCGGTACACCTGCGTGGCGCGCACGAACGCCGATCCGTTGAACAAGCCCATGACCAGCAGGAACAAGCCCGAAACGCCGCTGCCGATCAGGCCCAGGACCTTGTTGCCGGTGGTGCCGTCCTCCATGAACTGCCCGATCATCGTGGCGCCCGCCACCACCAGCAAACCGGCCAGGACCACCACGGAGCTGTGGCCCAGGCTGAAAGCGAAGCCCACGCTCACCGGGTCCTTGCGCTGCGCAACGAACTTCCGCGTGGAGTTGTCGATCGCGGCAATGTGGTCCCAGTCGTAACTGTGCTTGATGCCAGCCACGTACGCGGTGACCACCAGGCCCAAGGCCAGCGGTTGCGCGCTTCCGGCCGAGCCCACCAGCAAAAGCACGACGGCGGCAATGTGCAATGCGGCCACGGCACCGAACGTGAAAAGCAGCCGGGTTCGCAAGGACAGCGCGTCCCGCTCCCGATACATAGTGGCGAACTCAGTCAGTGTTGTCATTAGTACTTCCTTAGGTTCAAGGGCTCCTGCCCAAACCACTGCTTCCGCAGCAGGCCTGTGCAGGCGCCCAGCAATTCGTTGAGTTCCTGGGTGCTGTTGGACAACGAGCGCAATATCAGGCCGGAGGTCCCGCCAACGCTGATGGTCAATGAAACACCCGAATGTGCGCTGTAGTCACGGGTTTCCTGGTCCAGCTGGTCCGCGAGATCCTGGTCCACCCTCGGGTCCACCACAATGAGCGAGCCAAGATGGCTGTAGCCCTCCATGAACCCCATGCCCGTCACGTCCCCGAGCGGTGGACGGATGAGGAGGTTGTCGAGGGCCAGGAGCTTGGCACCGTCCGCGGTTTCCACCCGGATCTGGTTGCGCAGCCGTAGCTCCTCGTAGCGGAAGCTGGCGCCGTCGGGCGACCAGCCCGGCGTGATGACTTCCGCCATGACCAGGCTCGACGTCGGGTGGACACTGATGTGCGAAACCTGCCTGTAGCTGGCCTCCCGGTACGCGATGAGCTGGTCCGGAACCAGCTCCAACCGCGCGCCCTCCCCCAGCCGCAGAGCCATGCGCTGCTCGGCAAACGACCCCGGTGTCCGGTAAATCTTGGTGGCCGACTGCGTAGTGAGGAGCAGGTCGGCCCCGGCCTCCACCTCCACCTCAATAAGGAACAGGTCCGCCCCCAAATAAGCCCCACCAGGATTGACCATGACATAGCAAACCTGTCCACTCTGGTCCAAGTAATGCGGCCGGAGCACCCGCAAAGCCCCCTCGTGGAATTGATGCACTGCGACCGACCGCCCACCCCGGACACTGACGCCAAGCTCCAACCGCCCCCGCACAGGCCGACCCGCAGCAGCCAACCTCGCGAGTGACTCTACGTTCCCCAAAGAATCGGACACGGACAGGATCTGCGACGGCGTGCTCATGGGCACATCCCGCGCGGTGACCCAACCGCCGAGCCGGCGAAGGCGTGGATAAGGGGCCGCGGCGTGGCGGGCATCGCGAAGCGGGCACGGCCCCTTATCCACGCCGTAGCGGCGACGAGCAAACTCACTGTGCCAAGTCGAGCATCAAGACATCGCGGCGAATCCAGTCCAGGACCTCCTCCAGCCCCTCATCACTCTTCAGGTTCGTGAAACAAAACGGCTTGTTCCCACGGAATTCCTTGGAGTCCCGTTCCATGATGGACAGGTCCGCGCCCACATGCGGGGCCAGGTCTGTCTTGTTGATGATGAACAGATCGGACTTGATCATGCCCTGCCCGGCCTTCCGGGGAATCTTCTCTCCCTGGGCTACGTCGATGATGTAGATGGAGAAGTCCACCAGTTCGGGACTGAACGTCGCGGAGAGGTTGTCACCGCCGGATTCGACGAAGATCACCTGCAGGTCCGGGTGCCTTTGCTTGAGCTGCTCGATCGCGGCCGTGTTCATGGACGTGTCTTCGCGGATAGCCGTATGCGGGCAGCCGCCGGTTTCGACGCCGATGATCCGGTCCTCGGGCAGGATTCCGTTGGCAGCGAGGATTTTGGCGTCCTCGATCGTGTAGATGTCGTTGGTGATGGCGGCCATGGAGATGTCGCCGCTCATGTGGCGGGTAATCCGCTCCACGAGCTGGGTTTTTCCTGCTCCGACGGGTCCGCCGATGCCGATGATGATGGGCTCAGTCATGTGTCCTCCTTGGTTAGCTCATGAACATGCGGGCGCGTTGCCGCTCGTGCCGCATTTGTGAAATTTCCAGTCCGGGGCTCACCGCGCCGAAGTCGTCCCAGCTGAGGTGCGGGACAGAATCGACGGCGGCAGCAACGGCGTCGTGCGCCTTCCGCAGCACCCGTTGCCCGGCGTTCTGGCCGAGCGGGATGGCGCGTACCGCGTTTTGCGTCAGTGAGGTGACGGTCGCGAAGAAGTAGGCGGCCAGCGCCTCGCCGAGCGGGACCCCCAGGGAACGTGCGACGACGGCGAACGCCAGCGGCTGGTGACCTGCGGCGCGGCCTTCGGTCACCAAGGTGCGGTAAGCGTCGAGCTCGGGAGAGGGGAACACCTCGCCCCCGATTTCCAGGAGCCGGCCACCCATTTTTACGGAAGCTTCGCGTACTTCCCGGGCCAGCAAGCACCCTGTCAAAACCTCGTCCAGTTCAACCAGGCTGATCCCTTCGTAGAGGAAACGGATTGCCAATCCATCCGAGTACGTCAGCTGCTGCCCGATGAAAGCGTCAAGCCACCGACCGAAGGAAGCCTCGTCCGTCACGAGATCCCGTTCGATGTAGCCCTCGAAGCCCAAGGAATGAGCGAACGCGCCCGTAGGCAAGGCGGAGTCGGTCAGTTGCTGCAGCGCCAGCTGGTAATCAGTGCGTGTGTTCTGCATGGCGGAATGGCACCGGCATCACCCGCTCCTGCCTCTCATAGGGCACGCCAACATGCCTGAGATAGTCCTCTACGGTGTGGTCGTACTGGCACACCATGACTTCGGCACCGTACTCGGAAGATGCGTCGAAGAACTGTGCCTGCAGGTGCCGGTTGCCCAGGGAGTGCGCCACGACGCCCATTTCGTGGATGGTCCGGGGCGCGATGACCAGGACATCGGTGGGCAGCACGGAGACCACAATCAGGTTGGCGTCCTCAATGGCCAGGATGTCGCCGTCGCGGAGATCGCCGGTGCCCGAAGGGAGGCGGATGCCGAGTTCCTTGCCGTGGTCCGTGGTGACTCTTTGGATGCGTTTAACCAGCAAAGCGCTAGGCAGCACCACTTTCTCTTTGTGGTGTCCCGCGTAGGTTTCTTGGGGCAGCTCGTGCAGGTTGCCCAGGATTTTTTCGATGATCATGGTTGTCCTAGAAGAGGAAGTAGCGCTGCGCCATGGGCAGCACGTCTGAGGGTTCGCAGCTTGCTTCGACGCCGTCCACGGTGACCTTGTAGGTTTCGGGATCCACCACGATGTCCGGGGTTTCGCCGTTGTGCTTCAGGTCCGCCTTGCGTACGTCCCGGATTCCGCTGACGGGACGGATGACCCGTTCCAGGCCAAGTTCGCCGGGCACTCCGGCCTCAATGGCGGCCTTGGACAGGAACGTGATGGACGACCGTTGGAGCGCCTTGCCGTACGTAGCGAACATGGGCCGCATGGTGCGTGGCTGGGGTGTAGGGATGGAACCGTTGGAATCGCCCATGAGGGCGTAGGCGATCTGGCCGCCCTTGATCACCACCTCCGGCTTCACACCGAAGAACGCCGGGTCCCACAGCACCAGGTCGGCGAACTTACCGGGTTCCACTGAGCCGATACTGTCCGCCATGCCCTGCGCGATGGCCGGGTTGATGGTGTATTTGGCCACGTACCGCTTGAGCCGGAAGTTGTCGCTGTCCGGTGAGCCGTGCAAGGCACCGCTGGGATCGTGCAGAACTCCGCGTTGGCGTTTCATGGCGTCAGCCACCTGCCAAGTACGCGTCACCACTTCACCCACGCGGCCCATGGCCTGGGAGTCGGAGGAGGTGATCGCGAAGACGCCCAGATCGTGGAGCACGTCCTCGGCGGCGATGGTTTCAGCCCGGATGCGGGAGTCGGCGAATGCCACGTCCTCGGGAATGTCCGGGTTGAGGTGGTGGCACACCATGAGCATGTCCAGGTGCTCTTCGATGGTGTTCTTCGTATACGGCAGGGTGGGGTTGGTTGAGGCCGGAAGGACGTTGGGCAGCCCGGCGATCTTGATGATGTCCGGAGCATGGCCGCCACCGGCACCTTCGGTGTGGAAGGTGTGGATGACGCGTCCGTCAATCGCGGCAATGGTGTCTTCCACGAAGCCGCACTCATTCAGGGTGTCCGTGTGGATGGCCACCTGGACGTCGTATTCGTCAGCCACACGCAGGGACATATCGATCGACGAGGTGGTGGCGCCCCAGTCCTCATGGACTTTGAGGCCGACGGCGCCCGCGCGGATCTGCTCTGCGAGGGGCTCGACGGCGGATGCGTGTCCCTTCCCAAAGATGCCGATGTTGATGGGCAGTCCCTCAACAGCCTGCAGCATGCGGGAGATGTGCCAAGGACCGGGCGTGATGGTGGTGGCTTTGGTGCCTTCCGCTGGGCCGGTTCCACCGCCCACCATGGTGGTCACGCCGTTGCAGAGAGCCGTGGGGACCTGCTCCGGGGAGATGTAGTGGATGTGGGTATCGATGCCGCCAGCCGTGAGAATCTTCCGCTCGCCTGCGATGATCTCCGTGCTGGAGCCAATCACGATGTCCACGCCGTCGGTGATCTGCGGGTTGCCGGCCTTCCCGATCTTGAAGATGTGGCCGTCCTTGAGCGCAACATCGGCCTTGTAGATACCGGTGTAGTCCAGCACGATCACGTTGGTGATCACCGTATCCGGCACGGCCTGTTCCCGGGTGACCTGGCCGTTCTGGCCCATGCCGTCCCGGATCACCTTGCCGCCGCCGAACACCACTTCTTCGCCGTACGCTGTGTAATCCTTCTCGATTTCGAGGAACAGTTCCGTGTCCGCCAAGCGGATGGCGTCGCCGGTGGTGGGTCCGTACAGCTGGGAGTATTGCTTGCGTGAAATCTCGAAGCTCATTCGGCGTCTCCTTCGGTGACGGGCGCACCCGGGCGCGTGCCGCCGTCGAGCTTTCCATTAACTGCGTTGCGCAGCCCGAAGACTTCGCGCGTACCCGCCAAATCGATCAAGTGGACGGTCTTGGTGTCGCCGGGTTCGAAGCGTGCGGCGGTGCCGGCCGGGATGTCCAGGCGGCGGCCGTACGCGGCTTCGCGGTCGAACTCGAGGGCGCCATTCGCTTCGGCGAAGTGGTAGTGCGAACCGATCTGGACGGGACGGTCGCCGCGGTTCACCACCTCGACGGCGATCGCATCACGGCCGCTGTTGCAGACGATGGCTCCGGGTTGGAGCCGGTACTCTCCGGGGATCATGCGGGCTCCTAGCGGATGGGGTCGTGGACGGTGACGAGCTTGGTGCCGTCGGGGAAAGTGGCTTCGATCTGGACGTCGTGGATCATCTCCGGGATGCCTTCCATCACGTCTTCGCGCCGGAGGAGCGTGGTTCCATAGCTCATCAGTTCAGCAACGGTTTTGCCGTCGCGGGCACCTTCGATGAGCTCGTAGCTGATGATCGCGACTGCCTCCGGGTAGTTCAGTTTCAACCCGCGGGCCTGTCTGCGCCGGGCAAGGTCAGCCGCCACCACGATCATGAGTTTTTCCTGCTCACGCGGCAAAAGATGCATAGGTTCTCCTTCAAACTTCCTGGTGCTGCGCAGACGGACGTCTGATCACTCGAGGCTGGAACAGCCGAGGACGTCGGGCGCTACTTCTCTTATAGCCCCAAACGTCTGACATATCTACTTGAGATACCCGCCAACGAATTGCGACCAGCGTATGACTTGCAAAGTTTCGTCCGCGTTTCCTAGTCCTGCGGACCGGCCTTCGATTTCCCCTCCGCGCGGTGCTTCCGTACCTGCCAGATCAAGAGAAGTACGACGGCGATGCCCGCGACTACCAGCGCGGCGCCGCGGCCGAAGGTGCGGGCAACTTCCTCGTAGGAACTCCCCGCAAGGAAGCCGATGGTGACGAACAGGCTGCCCCAAACAATGCCGCCGGTGAAGTTCCACGCGGCGAAGCGGCGGTAGGGCATTTGGCTCAAGCCGGCGAGAGCGGGCATGACGGCACGGAAGAACGCCGTGAATCGTCCGAGGAAAACGGCCAGGCCGCCCCGCCGGGCGAGGAAGTCCTCGGCTTTTTGCAGTCGGGCACGTCGCTTGTCGAGGATCTTCATCCGCATGATCCGCGGGCCCAGGTGTTTTCCGATTTCGTATCCCACGGTGTCACCGAGGATGGCGGCAGCTACCACCACCAGGATCATGACCCAGAGCGGGAGGTCACCTTGGCTGGCGAAGACTCCGCCGATGACCGCCGCCGTTTCCCCGGGGATAACGAAACCGATGAAGAGCGCATCCTCGGCAAAGACCAGCGCGAAAACTATGCAGGCCACCACCAGGGGACTGGCGTGGAGGAGCCCCTCAAGCAGCGACTGCATGGCTCTGAGTGTGTCAGAAAACTGATGCCGCAGGGAGGCGGCGGGCAGCAGGAAATTCTCCGGCAACCCATAGACAGCCTGATACATCACTAATATACTAGTTGCGTACTTCACGCTACAAGCGTGACCAGCTCGATGAGGAGTTATACCGCACATGCAGAAACTCGCACACCGGCTTGAACGCCTGGGCACCGAAACTGCTTTCAGCGTCGCGCAGGCCGCCGCTGCCTGGAAGGCGAAGGGCAACCTCGTCTACCCCTTCCACTTGGGTGACATCAACATCCCGACAGCCCCGCACATCATTGAAGCGATGAACAAGGCCATCGCCGATGGGTACACCGGTTACTGCCCGGGCCCGGGCATCCCGCAGCTGCGCGAAGCCCTGGCCGAGGACATCGGATCCCGCCGCGGCATCGAATTCTCCCCGGAGAACGTGGTGGTCATGACCGGCGGCAAGCCCGTCATCACCAAATTCCTCCAAGCCGTGATGAACCCCGGCGAGGAAGTCCTCTACCCCAACCCCGGCTTCCCGATCTACGAATCCCAGATCGAATACCTCGGCGGCACCGCGGTTCCTTACCGTTACGTGCCCACGTCCAAGGGCTTCGCGATCGACCTGGACCAGGTCCGGGCCTCGATCACCCCGAACACCACCGCGATCATCTACAACGACCTGCAGAACCCGATCTCGGCCGAGTCCACCGCCGCCGAGCGTGAAGCGATCGCCCAGATCGCGATCGAGCACGATCTCTGGGTCCTCTCCGACGAGGCCTACTTCGAAACCCGCTACGAAGGCGAATCTTCCTCCATCACCTCCATCCCGGGCATGGCCGAGCGCACCGTGATCCTGTACACGTTCTCCAAGAAGTTCGCCATGACCGGCTCCCGCCTGGGCTGCGCCGTGGCCCCCAAGGAGATCGCCCAGGTGCTGTCCACGTTGAACACCAACGATGAGTCCTGCACCACCCACTACGTCCAGTGGGCAGGCATCGAAGCGCTCCGCGGACCCCAGGAACCCGTCCAGGACATGCTGGACATCCTCAAGGGCCGCCGCGACGCCGCCTGCGAGATCGTCAACAGCATCCCCGGCATGAGCGTCGCTGTTCCGCAGTCCACGTTCTACCTCTTCCCCGACGTCACCGAAGCCATGGCCCGCCTGGGCTACACGGCTGTGGGCGATTTCGCCTCCGACGCCCTGTACAAGACCGGCGTGTCCTTCTGCACCCGCGAGCACTTCGGCCGGCGCCTCCCCGGCGAGGAACGCCAGTACATCCGCCTGGCCTACTCCGGTATTGAAACACCGGCCATCCAGGAAGGCCTGGGCCGGCTGCGTGAATGGATCGCAAGCGCATGAGCCGCGTCGTCGTCACGGGACGCATCCCCGAAGCCGCCCTCGAAAACCTCCGCGCCCACCACGATGTCCTGGCCTGGGAAGGTGAAGGGTCCATCAGCCGCGAGGAACTCCTCCGCCGCGTGGCCGGAGCCGACGCGATCGTCAGCCTGCTCACCGAACGCGTCGACGCCGAACTGCTCGACGCCGCCGGCCCGCAACTGAAGGTCGTCTCCAACGTCGCCGTGGGCTATGACAACATCGACGTCCCGGCCTGCACCGAACGCGGGATCACCGCCACCAACACCCCCGGCGTGCTCACCGAAGCCACCGCGGACATCGCGTTCGGGCTCATCCTCATGGCCACCCGGCGCCTCGGCGAAGGCGAACGGCTCATCCGCGCCGGAAAATCCTGGAAATGGGGCATGTTCTTCCTGCTCGGCTCCAGCCTGCAAGGCAAAACCCTGGGCGTCGTGGGCATGGGCGGCATCGGTATCGCCACCGCACGCCGCGCCAAGGCCTTCGGCATGGAAGTCGTCTACCAGTCCCGCAGCGAAATCGACCCCACCATCGCAGCCGAACTCGGCGCCCGCCGCGTGGAACTCGACGAACTCCTGGCGATCTCCGACGTCGTGTCCCTGCACTGCCCGTACGGACCGAACACCCACCACCTGATCGGCGCCGAGCAACTCGCGGCCATGAAGGACACCGCGTACCTGGTCAACACCGCACGCGGACCCATCATCGACGAAGCCGCCCTCGCCCTGGCCCTGCGCGAAGGCCAGATCGCCGGCGCAGGCCTGGACGTCTTCGAACAAGAACCCAAAGTCCACCCCTGGCTCCTCGAGTTGGAAAACGTAGCCCTCGTCCCCCACCTGGGCTCCGCCACCGTCGAAACCCGCACCGCCATGGCAGTCCTCGCAGCCACCAACACCCTCGCCGTACTCGGCGGCGAACAACCACCCACACCCATCAACTAACGGGCGAACACACGAAGCGGCGGGTGGGATTTCCCACCCGCCGCTTTTTCGTGCGCCCACCAGTGCAGCGTCCATCTATCCACAGGCAACACCACTGTGCTTAGCCCGGAAAAGTTCCCGACATAGACTTCAGACATGGAAATTCCCCCGTGGTCGGCGAAGCAGCTGAGAAAGCTGGGGGAATCGATAAGGGACGGCTTAACTGCAAAGCCCGGACTGCCGTCCTACGACGATGTCATGCTGTACTACAACGACGTCGCCGCCGAAACTCAAGAGCTAATTGCCGGTTTGGACTGGACCACGCTGTTGGACCGTCGGCCATTCGAGGTCACGTCCAGGCCCAAAACAATCGACACTCTTCGGCAGAAATTGGTCAGAGACCGAAACACGCCGCTCTCCAATGTCCAAGACATTGCGGGGGTACGATTCGAGGCTGAAATGAGCCTTGATGAACAGGATGCCGTAGCCACGGCGATATCAGGCCTTTTCGGGCACAGCCCGGAACGTTGCATGCACGATCTCAGGACACAGCCGCACAGTGGCTACCGCGCAGTTCACCTTTGGCTGAGGTTGCCTGTGCGGGTTGAGGTTCAAATCAGAACCCACATGCAGAGCTCCTGGGCAAACATGTATGAGTCCGCCGCGGACGTCTTGGGACGGGACATAAGGTACGGAGCGTTTCCCGATGATCCCAGCTTGAAGAAATTTGTCACGGACCTTCAAGAAATTTCTGTAGACGGGATTCGACAACTTGAGTCTGCCCGCAACGGACTGCTTCCCCTCGAATCGTCGTTGGCGACCACCCGCAGTGTGGTGGCTCAATACGATCCAGGAACACGCGACTACGACTTCCACGATCAGCATGCGGCCAGGCAGGCAATCCAACTTGAAGAACTACGCAACGTTGTCTTGGCGTCCGAAAAGAGTATCCGGGGGCAAATGGACTCGCTCAAAGCTACCTTTGATACGATCCGAGAGACAGGAAGGTGATGATCAGTTGGCTGGTTTCGTAATCAAATACAACAGACGTACTGGCGATCGGATCGTCACAGAGTTCCCTGGGCGGCTCGGGCATAGGGAGGCCCTTAAACTCCGTCTGCAGCTCGAACGGGAGCGTGAAAGCCGCGAGTGGGAGATCGTATCCCTCAACAGCGATTCCCTCGAAACCGTCGAGAAGACGCACTCGCGCTACTTCACAGGTCACCTCATCGGGGCTTAGTTGTTCTTCCCCCGGGCCGCGACCTTCCACGTGTCCACCACGGCGCCGCCGCGGACAACAGAAACCTCGTCCACCAAGTTCATCGCCAGGCACACGTGGTTGGGGATCACCCGGAGGCGCTGGCCCAGTTCCGGAAGCTGCTCCGATTCAGGCCACACAACAGTCGCGTGGTGCTCGGAAAGAGCCGTGATCCGTGCCTCTGGATACTCCGGCAACCGCCCGTAACCCGTTGCCCAATCCGGCCGGTCGCTGCCAAGGATCTTGCTTCCGGCATCCACCACTATCCGGCGAACGTTGCCGCCGCTTGCCTCGTGCCGGCTGACCACGGTGGCCGCCACGGTAAGGGCGATGTCCTCCCAAGCACACCGCTCCAGTTCCAACTGCTGGGCGTCGCCGAAAACGTAGACGCCGGGCCGTAGTTCAGTGGCGACGGTCTCCGAGTCGATGAGGGCGGTCGGAGTGGATCCCCCGCTGTTGATCCGCACCTCGAAGCCGGCATCAGCCAAGGCCGTAGCGGCCACGCCAAGGGCTTCGTTTTCGTTGCTGGCTGCGCCGGTGGGCATTCCTGGCTTATAGCTGTGTCCCGGGAAGGTGAAAACTCCGGCGACGGAAAGCCCGGCTCGCGCGGCAGCTTCCGCCACATCCACCACTTCCGTGGGCAGCACGCCACTGCGATGGTGTCCGCTGTCCACCTCGATCAGGACGTTGATGTCATGGGCGTCAACCCCCAACTGCCTGCCAAGCTGCGTGGCGCTTTCCGAAGAATCAACGCCCAAAGCAAGGGAGCATTTCGACGCGAGCTTCCGCAACCGCTCAGCGTGAGAAGCCTCCACCCACAGCGGGTAGGCGATAAAGATGTCCGTTGCGCCACCGTCGGCAAAGACCTCAGCCTCGCCGATCGTGGCGACGGTCAGGCCAAAAGCGCCGGCAGCGAGCTGCTTTGCCGCGATGTCCAAGGTCTTGTGAGTCTTCGCATGCGGCCGGAGACGCAGACCGCGTTTGAGCATGCTCTGCGACATTCGCTCGATGTTGCGGTCGAGGATATCCACATCAATCAGGATGGCGGGCGTGACAACTTCAGCGGGAACTGCGTGGTTCATCCTTCGACAGTAATGCCTACGGCGCGGACTGCCGGACGCGCAGCGAGAACGCCGCCTCGGGCTGTTCCACGGCACTGCCCTTGCCTTCGATCCGCTGGATCAAGAGTTCGACGGCGCGCTCCGCGATTTCCGTACGGCCCGGCGCCACGGTGGTGAGGGAGGGCGAGGAGAAGCGGGCCTCATCGATGTCATCGAAGCCGGCCACGGCAATCTCCCCCGGAACATCCATGCCGCGCATCTGTAAGGCGTGCAGCGCACCCAAAGCTACCGCATCGTTCAAACCGAAAACGGCGTCGAAGCCAACCCCTCTCTCCAACAGGCGGCCGATCGCCTCCGCGCCACCGTCCCGCCGCCAATCGCACGGCACCACCAAGGCGGGGTCATACTCCACTCCCGCGGCAGCGAGCGCAGCCTTGTACCCGGTAAGGCGGAGGCCGCTGGTACCGGTGGTGTCGCCGTCGTGCGCTCCCAGGACGGCTATACGACGGCGGCCGGCCGAGAGCAGGTGGGTGGTGACCGCCGCTGCCGCGTCGTGGTTCCGGATGAGGACCATATCCAGCCGGGGATCCTGGACGAATTCGCCCAGAAGGACCAAGGGCTTCTTGCCCGCGGCCTCGATGATCTGGTCCGCGTCCAGGGCCAACGGGATGAACAGCAGGCCGTCGGTGAGGCTGCGGAACTGGCCCTGGAGCGCCGCCCGTTCATGGTCGGCCTCGTTGCCGGACTGTTCCACCAGCACCCTGTATCCGCGCTGCCATGCGGCCTTCATGACGTCGCTGGCCAGCTCGGCGTAGTACGGAATGTTGAGGTCGGCCAGGACCAGGCCCAACATGCTCGTCTTGCCGGAACGGAGGCTGCGGGCAGTCAGGTTGGCTTCGTAGCCGAGCTCATCGATGGCGTCCAGGACGCGTTGCTTGGTGGTGGGCCGGATGAACTCGTAATTGTTGATGACGTTGGAGACCGTCTTCAGGGAAACACCGGCGGCCCGCGCGACGTCGTTCATGGTGACGGCCAAAGCCACTCCTTCAGTTCGGGTTCCAGCGTTGCAGGCTGGGAATCTTGGAATACATCCTAGGAAACTGCGCCTACCCGCGCGTAAAGGTTTAGTCTGGAAGAAATGCTCGGCTGTCTAGCGATTTCCGGGCACCGGCGATCGTCAAGGCGCAAGACATGGGCTTCGACAGCAGTGAACCTGAGCAGAGCCGGGGGCTCCAAGCAGTGCTGACGGCCGGAAGCATCAGTACCGAATCCCTGTGGCTGCATTACGTCAGCGTCGGCGGGTCCATGGGCGAACTGGAAGTCGAGGCGTACCTGCAAGGCCTTCTCTCCATACCTGCGTTCCAGCGCGACATCCTGGCGTTCGCCGCCAACGAACTGTGGGACAGCCCCACGGGACCACACGCCCCCTACACCGATGAGCTTGGCCCCTTGACGCCGGAAGAACCCCTGGCCCCGTAGCTGTCACACACCGCTCATACCCCTGCAACGAGCCTGCAACATGAATGCGAGAGGCTGGGCCAAGAGCCAAAGAAGCCAGCCGAGGGGGAGCAACCATGGGCATCGCAAACACAGACCTTTTCCAGGCGCTGAAGACACAGGCCAGCTTGGCGCAGGCTTTCGGCACGTTGCCGGGCAGTGAAGCCGAGCCGCACGCGTTGAACGCAGGCGAACACATCGAGGCCTGGCATAACGGCCGCCTTTTCCACCGGGGTGTGGTGGTAAAAACCATCGCCGGCACGGGCCTGTTCTGGCTGCAGGATGAGACCGGGAACCGTCGATTGCTGGACATCGAGTCCATGGACGTGGTCCCTGCCGGCAGCCCGGCTCCGGTCCCCGTTGAGGAACCGGAACCGGCCACCGAGGCCACCGTCACGCCGATCTCGCTCTTCCCGATTTTCCAGGACGGTTCGCAGGCGATCGCCTAGTGTCTGCCTAGCCCAGTTGCAGGCGGATCATGCTCCAGCTGACCGCCGGCAGATCCGCGGTGAGTTTGCCGCCGTCGAGCTTTACACTGACGTTTTCCGACGGCAGGACCGAGGTTGAATCGTCTGCCGTCGCCTGCCAGTACGGGTCCTTGTTGGTGTACGTCACCGCTTCGATGACCTTGCTTGCGCCGAGGCTTCCGGCGGCGGCTGCCAAGGTGAGCGCGTCCGTCGTCGAGCGGTTGACGGCGAACACTACGGCTTCGTTGGCCTCGCTGTCATACGTCGCCACGGCCGAAAGCGCCGTGAAGCCGGACGTCTTCCCGCTCTCCAGCAGCGGGGACTCGACGGCGAGGTTCAGCACGGTGCCGGAGGCGTGCCGCGAGGTGAGTGCGAAGGGGTGGAACGTGGTCTGCTTCCAGGAACGGCCACCCGGCTCGGTCATGATCGGGGCGATGACGTTGACCAGCTGCGCGAGGCTGGCCGCGTGGACACGGTCCGTGTTGCGCAGGAGGGTGACGAGGAGGTCGCCCACCACCACGGCATCTGCGACGGTGTAGCGGTCCTCCAGCAGGACGGGAGCCACGGGCCAGTCATCGCCGGTGGGTGCCTTCGATTCGTCGCGGGACATGTGCCACACGTTCCACTCGTCGAACGAGATGTTGACCTGCTTTTCGGACTTGAGTGCCGACTTCACGTGGTCGATGTGGGATGTGAGGTCCTTGATGAAGGCTTCCATCCGGTGGCCCGCGGAGAGGTGTTCCTGGAGGTCGCCGAAGTCCTCGAAGTACTGGTGGGCGGAGATGAGGTCCACCAGCTCGTAGGTCTCATTGAGGACCACTCGCTCCCATTCGCCGAAGGTGGGCATGCTCGGGGCGGAGCTGCCGCAGGCCACCAGTTCCAGGTCCGGGTTGACCATGCGCATGGCCCGCGCTGTTTCGGCCGCCACCCGCGCGTACTCCACAGCCTTCTTGTGGCCGATCTGCCAGAAGCCGTCCATCTCGTTGCCGAGGCACCACATGGTGATGTTGTGGGGCTCGACGGCGCCATTGGCCTTGCGCTGTTCGGAAAGGGCCGTTCCACCCTTGATGTTGGAGTACTCCAGCAGGTCCAGGGCTTCCTGCGTTCCCCGCGTGCCCAGGTTGACGGCCATCATGGGCTCGACCCCAGCCTTTTCCGACCACTTGGCAAACTCGTCCACGCCCACCAGGTTGGGGTCCGTGGAGTGCCAGGCGAGATCCAGGCGGGCGGGGCGCTGATCCTTGGGACCCACGCCATCCTCCCAGCGGTAGCCGGACACGAAGTTGCCACCCGGATAGCGCACCGTGGAGACGCCAAGTTCCTTGGTGAGTTCCAGGACATCCGTGCGGAACCCGTCTTCATCGGCGGTGGGGTGCTCAGGCTCGAAGATCCCTGTGTACACGCAGCGGCCCAGGTGCTCAACGAAGGCCCCGAAGGTCTTCCTGCGGACGGGGCCCACGACGAACGCGGGGTCGATGGTGATTTTGGCCGTGGGGTTTTCTGGGGTTTCCAAGCGGGGCGTCCTTTGTGTTCTGGGTCTGCTGTTTGCTGATTTACAACGTTGTAGAAACTATGCTGCGGGTGCCTTGGGGTGCGCGTCAAGGGTTTGCTGGTCTGTTGAGCAAGAGAAAACCCCGGAACCGTGGTCCCGGGGTTTTCGGAGGGTGGGCCCTGTGGGGATCGAACCCACGACCCACGGATTAAAAGTCCGATGCTCTACCAACTGAGCTAAAGGCCCTCCAGCTGTCTAAACAGCCATGAATACTGTACATCACAGCCAGCGGCGCGACAGAACCGTGCCGCCGCCACCTACTTTGAGCAGCGTACGACGGCGGAGCGCAGCCACAGCGGCGTGTCGGCCCGCCGTCGGCGGCAAAGTGGGTCGCGGCGCACACCCACCCGACAGTGAGACAGAACTGCGGAACCTCGCGTACCGTGACGACCCACTTTGGGCAGCGTACGACGGCGGAGCGCAGCCAGGGCGGCGTGTCGGCACGCCGTCGGCGGCAAAGCAGGTCGCGGCGGCACACCCAGGCAGCCAGGCAGCCCAGCAGCCCCAGCACCACCCAGCCCACCCAGCCCAGCCAACCGTTACTCGACCGCGTCAGGGCACAGGAGTACGGTGAACTCATGAGCGAACAGCCAGGACCACGCGCGTACGGCGGAGCCAACAGGCACCACAAGCCCAAGCCCTTCGCGCCCATAGATTTTGAACCGTTCGCCGGAGGAGCCGACCCCGCCCGCGTCTCCGAAGCCGCACACCTCGCGGCCCAGGCGCTGGTGAGGCGTGGCCGCGACAGCGACGATCCCAAGGTCACCCACAGGCTGGTCAAACTCGCTGACGAACAGGGCCTCGACGCCATCGCCGAGATGTGGGCCGAGAGCCCCGCGCGGTCGCTCCCCGGCGCCTTGTGGCGGCTCTACGCACTCCGCGCTGCCACCATCCAGAATCCAGAACGGATCTCCGTCTACTTCCGGGCGGGCCGGGACACAGCCCAGGTTTCCAACGTGGTTGCGGGCGCCGCAGAGCCGCCCGGCGCCGATGAAATGAAGACCATGGCGGACGCCATTTTGTCTGGAGCGTTCGACGGCGATTTCGACGTCGCGCTGGAACGTTCCGCCGCGTTTTGCCGGGTGGTGGCACTCGGCCAGGCGACTCTGGCCGATGGTGCCGAGCACAGCAACGAGGGCCATGCCAGCAAGCTGACCCGCAATTCCCACCAATTGGTGAAGACCGCGGAAGACCTGGAACACGCAGCGAATGCTTGGCGTTTGGGCGAACTCGATTAGCGATAAAGCAGCCGACACAGGGGCCGGAAGTTACCCACTTCCGGCCCCTGCTGTCAATGTTGACTTAGCTCCGGCTACGTAGAAAACTGAAGTTGGTGTCGAACCGCGAAACCCCCGGGCTTCAACTTATAGCCGCTTCGAGCGGCCTACCGCCGAGAGGCGTATCCGGTTCGGCACCATTTTTATGCCCTACTTCAGGGTGATCTTCGTTTCCGCTTGTTCCTTCTTGTCGTGGTCCAGCTTCCCGTCAGCACCCGCCGGCGTCATGGTTGCTGAGACCTCAGCTTCCTTGCCCGCCGTGTACGCGAAGTTCTCGGCAATGTTGAAGGACTCCCCCGGGGCCAGCTTGAACGGAGCCTCCTCCTTCAGCTTGATGCCCGAGCTGGTCAGCCCGTGCTTCTTGAACTGGTCGCTGCTGGAATCCGAGGGCATGCCGCCCAGGTACTTCCAGTCCGTGTATTTGGCGTTCGGCGTGATGAGCGAGTGGCTCAGGGGAATCTCCACCGAGGAAGTGTTGGTCACTACGTAGTTCACGTAAACCACGGGAGCGCCCTTCTTGAGCAGGTTCTCCTTGGTGTCCTTGTCCACGAACATGCTGTCCTTGGAGGCAACGTCCGTGGCCACCTGGTAGATGTCCACGCTGAAGCTGTCGCCCTTGATGCTGCCGAGCTTGTCCCCGGCATCGGAAATCGGGAGGGCCCAGGAAGCGGCCTTGTAGGCGCCCGAAGAGGAACCATCAGCGGAAGCAGAGGCGGACGGCGAGGCCGAAGAAGCCGACGGCGCGGAGGACGCGGACGCTGAAGAACCTGCCGCCGTCGTGCTTGTACCGCCGCCGCAGGCACTCAAGGCCAGCATTCCGGCAAAGGCGATGCCGGTGATCTTCACTACATTGTTGATACGCACAATTCCCCCATTGAGTTGATTAATTCGGTAACGTCACTAGATTTCCATAAAACGCGAGGGAGTTGCCATGGGGAGAAGTGCCCGCGTGTCGGCAATCCGGGAAAGCCACGTAACACGGCAGCGCCCTGCGTACAGGTAAAGTTGTGACCGAAACGGGAAGCGTCAAGTCAAGCTGCCCGCCGCCCATCCGACCCCCGACCGGAAGCGACATGAAGCTGCGCCTTTTCCCCCAGGAGCCTGCCGGGCTGGTACTTCTCGCGCAGATGGCCGGTGTCATTGTGACGGCAACGGGTACGCTCTCGGAGATCCTCGGCGCACCCGCCAGCGAGCACGAGCGGCTCAGTGAGGAACTGCACGAGCACGAGTCCAAGTCGTTGGACCTGCACTTTGCGCTCCTGACGCACATGCGCACCAGCTTTGTGAACCCGCTCCCCCGCGAGGACATGTACACACTGTCCCGCCACCTCAACGAGGCCATGGAAAAGCTTGACGCTGCCGGTGAACTCGTGGCGCTGTACAAACTGGACCGCCTGCCCAAGCGGGCCGCCGACCAGCTGGAAATCATCAGCCGGCAGGCCGAGCTCACCGTTGATGCCATGCGCAAGCTCGAGGACCTGGACGAACTCGAGGACTACTGGATCGAAATCCTGCGGCTTGCCAAGCGGGCCGAGCGGACGCACCGGACCTGGGTAGCCGAGATGCTCAAGGACATGAAGTCCACCCAGTACGCCCGGCACCGGGACATCGCCAACGAACTGGTGGAAGTCACCAAGGACATGCGGAAAATCGCTACGCAGGTAGGCAGCATCATCGTCAAGGAATCATGACGTGACCACTGCCATCCTGGTCCTCGTGGTGGGCTTGGCCGCAGGATTCGCGTTCCTGAACGGCTTCCGTGACGTCTCGAACGCCGTAGCGCTTTCCACCAGGACGCGCGCCCTCACGCCGTCCATTGCCGTGCTCCTGGCGGTCATTTTCAACTTCGTAGGAGCCATGCTGAGCGGCAGCTTCGTGCTCTCGTTTACCCAGGACTGGATCACCCTGCCCTCCGGCACCAGTGGTTTGACCATGCTCGCTTCCGCCCTGGCCGCAGCAATCCTCTGGGGCGTCTATGCCTGGTGGCGGGGCATTCCCCTGTCTTCCACGAACTCGCTCATGGGCGGCTTGATCGGGGCCGGGGCCGCGAGCGTCCTGGTAGGCGGCAACTTCATCGATGGTGTGGACTCCGTGCTGTTGACGCAGGTTGTGCTGCCCCTGGTGGTTTCGCCCGTGCTGGCGTTCGTAGCCGCCTACCTGCTGGTTTGGCCGGTCACCTGGGCCGCCCGCTACGCCCAGCCAAACGTCATCAACCGGCGGTTCCGACGCGCACAGGCAGTATCCTCTGCGGCGGTTGCGTTCGGCCACGGCCTGCAGGACGGGCAACGCACGACGGCGGTACTCCTCCTGGCGCTGGTGGCGGCGGGACTCGAATCCGGCGCGGGAGTACCCTTTTGGATCCTCTTCGTCACGGCCCTCATGCTGACGGCCGGAACACTGTTCGGGGGCTGGCGGATCTCGCACAACCTCGGGTACAGGATGATCCGGATCGATCCGCTGCGGGGCTTCGTGGCGCAAACCCTGACGTCGGTGATGCTGTTCGTCGGCGCGATCGGCCTGCACTTCCCGTTGTCCACCACGCACACCCTCACGGCCTCGGCCCTGGGTGCGGGGACCAACCAGCGCTTCCACGTGACCAACCGCCGGCTGGTGCGCCGGATCCTCCTTTTCTGGCTGGTCACCCCGATCATCACCGCGGCCGTGGCTTTCATCCTCGAGCTGGCCTTCTCGCCCCTCGCGGACCTGTAAACCCAACTGGGTCGCAGTTCAGGTCGTTCCCAGCGCTGGGAACGACCCGAACTGCGACTCACTTGGGTGGGGCTAGGCGGATGAGGTGGGATTGGTTGAGGGACTCGGCTTGTTCCACGTGAGGCGCACCGTGAAGTTGGATCCGGTGCTTGCGGCGGCAATGAATGCACCCGCTTCCGCATGGAGGTCGATCCCGAATTCCACGCTGAGTTCGTCCGGCCGGTTCTCCAGGCTCAGCAACTCATCGATCACGCCCTGCACCGCCGGCCGGACGTGCTCCAGCGCGCGTTGGAACGTCTGTTGGGCCCTGGCGAACACCCCCGAATGCTCCGCGGAGTGGTCGCCACCCCGTGTGACCAGGCTCCCGGCAGAGCTCGCCACCTCCACAACCACGGTGCCGCCGTCGTCCGTTGCAAACTCAACCAAGCGCGTCATGGTGCCGTCCTCTCCGACGATGCTGCCCGCAGGCGGCGTGCTGTCACCAGGTATCCGATGCCCACCGCTGCCAGAATGATCAGTTGAACGAGGACAAAGTAGGCGTGCGTCCGGTACCACGCCTCCATGAAGACCCCTTTGTCCTGGAACCACACGAGCGGAATGGACACAGTAGCGAGCAGCAACAGCCAGCCGAGAACACGATCCCGTTGCGAACGCAGCGCCAGGACCCCCGCCCAGAGTCCCAGCACGGCCACCGCGAGGCTTCCGATGATGGTGGTGGCTTCCACGGTGTAGTTCAGGCCGGACAAGCCAAAGACTCCGTGCGCCGCCACCAGGCAAGCCATGACCGTGCGGCCCAGGACGGAGCGGTCGGGCAAGCCTGCCACCGCGAGCATCAGGTACCCAAACGGCGCGATCAGTCCGTACACCACCCGCAGTAAACCTTCGCCGCCGGCTTCGTACGAGTAGGTTTCGTCGATCCAGATGAAGTTGATGGCGTAACCCGCCCCCACGACGCCCGCCACCAGCAGCGACGCCGCGCCCCAGGCCAGCGGGATCCAGTCGGGCGGTTTGGCGTTGCCTGCCGTGGCTTGGGTTTGCGCTTTGCTTGCGTTGGGTGCAGCGTACGACGGCGGTGCCTGGCTTGGTTGCTCGCGGCGGCTTGCGGGTGTGGCCGGGTTGCTTGGGGCCGTGTTTGGACCGGGCTGGGTGCGTTGGCGCTGCGGCTGCTCGACTGCTGGGGGCTGCGTTTGTTCGGCCGCTTGGTGCGTCCGTTGGCCGACGAGGGGGATGGGGCTGCTGGTGACGCGCGGCTTTACGGGTTCCGGGCCGGGGACTGTGCCTGAAGCCGGGGCGTTCTGGGTGCTTGTTTCGCTGGCCCGGCGCTCTCCGGCTGGTCGTTCGCTGCCTGGCCGCCGGGTGGGTTCCGGCGGAGGGTCGAAGGCCGTGTATGACCCGTGGTGTTCCTCGGGCTCGTTGGGCTGCGCCGGCTCGACCGGTGTGGGCTCGGGTGGTTTCGCCTTCTCGATCTCTTCCCTGGCAGCCGAGGCCAGGCCATCGGGGTCCGCCTGGTCCGGGTCAAGGGTGGCCAGTTCCCGTGAGACGTCCAGCACTGTTTCCCACGAGCCCAACGACGAGTGATAACGGAGCTCACCCTGCAGGTCGGCGATGCGTTGGCGTCGCTCGCAATCCTTCTTCCGGGCGGTGGCGTCAGGGTAGGCGGGATCGTCCTGCACGCGGGCAAAACTGTCCGCCGCGGCCAACCAGTCGCCGGCTTCCTCGGCCGCAACGGCGTCACGGTAGGCGCGGGACATCTCCAAACGTTCCTGGGCCGCGCTCCGAAGCATGGGTGCGTCCCGGTATCCAGGCTCCAGCGTCAGGAGGTCGGTGAACAGCTCAATGGCCTGCTCGTACCGCCGCGCCCGCAGCTCGGCCGATGCCTGGACATAGAGGGCCCGGAGCTGCGCGCGCTTCATGGCCAGTTCCGCGTTGCCTTGCGCCGCGCGGGCGGTGCCTGTGTCGCTGGCCGGCCCCACGGCGTAGGCGGCTTGCCCGCCCTGGGCGACAACCGCCGTCGTGCTTTGATCGAGTGCCGGGACGTTGCCGCCCGAGGTGCGTCCCGGCGCCGTGGTCTCCTGCTTGACCGCCGCGCGCGGTGGGCCCTTCAGCGTGAACAGTTGCGTGGACCCGCCCCGGACGTAGAGGGCGGGGGTGACCCATTCGAGGGTGCCGTCCGGGCTGGCCATGACGGAGATGCGGCCGACACGCGCGGCCTCGTCCACTGTGCGGCCGTTGGCGATGGCTGCGTAGAAGCCGTGCGCGAAGGCGATGGCCGCGGCGTCGCTGATGGCGAACTGCATGGCGGCAACCGCGCCGATCCCGCTCCTGACCAGGGCCGATGCGGTACCGGAGAAGAGATCGGCTTGGCCCATTTCGCCGGACGAGCACGAGTTGAGGACCACAAGCCGTGGGCGGGGCGAGGCGACGCTCAGGAGGGCCATGAGCCGGACGGCGCGGACCATGGCGGCCCGGCCGTCGGGGCCTACCAAGGCGATGCGGCCTTCGTCGGTGCGGGAGTCGTAGTCGCCGTGCCCCACGAAGTGGACTACGTGCCACGGACCGGCGAGGAGCATCGACTGGACGTCGTCCCACGTGCCCGTTTTCGACCAGACCAGCTCCACGCGGCCTTCATCAACGGGTCCCGCCAGTGCCCGGCTCAGGTGGTCCTTCTCGGTTTGGATGTCCAGGGCCGGAAGGTCCCGAGGGGAGGCGACTATGCCGAGGATCCGCAGCGGCGGTGCGACGTCGAGGGGGTTGAGGTTGTAGTCGGGGGCGGGGACATGCCGGAGGAGGGGCTCGGTCTGGCAGAGGTAGGTCTCGGTTTCGGGATCGAACAGGGTCTCCCACGGCATCATCGCGAGCTCGGGTGCGGAGAGCCTCAGCACTACGCGGAGTTGTTGGCCAGCGTGCTGTGCTGCACCGAGGCTGGCCCGATAGGTGCCGTAAACCTCGCGGGTGAAGAGTGCCTGGAAGAGTTCCTGGCCCACCTCGCGGACGGCGACCTCAGCGACCGGGAGGGTTCGCCTGGCCGCGACGGCCGAGGCAAGGACGGTGGCTTCGAGCTGCGGGAGCCTGTCCTGGATGCCATCCACGTCCAGGATGAAGGTGCCGGACGCGTGTCCTCCCGCCGGCGCACGGACCACGTGCACCGTATATTCTCCGCGTGCAGAGCCGGTAACGATCTCCAGCTCGATGTCACAGTCCATCGCGGGATCCCTCTGTGGTTCTTACGTACAGATTGGCCCTTGTTCCGTGTCCCTTACAAGGGGTTGTTCTCTGCTCTTGAAGGGGAATCTGCCTCGGCCTACGGTTAATCCGTGGCCTCCGGGCCTCTCATCCGAAGGAAGGCGGCGTGCGATGGAAATCTTCATGTGGTGGCTCGATCTTCATCTGGACAGCAAGGAATGGCTGCGCGAAAACCTGCGCTCCGAGGAGCTCCCTCTCCAGGTCCTGCAGCACATTGCCGAGGCCGGCGGACCGCATCAGGACGACCTCAGCGGTGGGCTTACGGAGGCGGACTGGGACTTCATCGAGACGCAGTCGGAGTTCGTGGACTGACTAATCCCTGTGCGCTGACCAACCCAAGGCCGGGCCCAGCTTCTCAGCGATATCTGTGAGGATCTGCACGTAGTCCCCGTGCTCGAAGCTGAACGGAAGCGCGAACGCCACCTCGTCCACTTCCTGGAACCCCTTGTTCGCGTACAGTTGCTCGGCGATCTGGTCGCTGGTGCCGATGAGGTCCTGCGCGAACATCACCCGCTTGGGGCCTTGGGGAGCCTTGGTTCGGGGTGTGCGTTCGTCGACGTAGCGCTGGTACTTTTCCCTCTGGGCGCTTGACGCGGAATCGGTGGGGATCACCACCAGGCCCTGCGAAACCCTCGCCGTCTGTCCGGCCGGTGCCGCCTCGCGGAAGGCCCTGATCTGGCTTTGCTGGATCTGGGCGAAGTCCGGGTCCTGGCCTTCCTCCGGAAAAATGACACTGCTGGAGAGCAGGTTGAAGCCGTTCTTCCCCGCCCAGACGGCCGACTTGAGGCTGGCGGCGCCATACCAAAGTCGATCCCGCAGACCGGGGGAGTGTGGTTCCACGCGGTTGGAGAACTCCTCCACCACACCCTGCTTGCCGGAGAACTCGCGCACCTTTTCGCCCGCCACCAGCCGGGCGAGGCGTTCCACGCGGGCGTAGCTGAAGTCCTCAGCGTCGGCAGAATCCGGGTACAGCTCGTGCTTCACGGTGTCGTAATTCATGGGTTCACCGACGCTCAGTCCCGGGTTGATCCGTCCACCGGAGAGCACATCCACTGTGGCAAGATCCTCGGCCAGACGCAGCGGGTTCTCCCAGCCGAGCGGGGTGACAGCCGTCCCGAGCTCGATCCTCGACGTACGCTGGCTTACGGCGGCCATCACGGCGATCGGGGACGAAATCCCGAATTGCAGGTGACGGTGCCTGAGCCAGGCACTGTCGAAGCCGAGTTTCTCGCCGAGTTCGATGATCTCCAGCGTGGACCGGTGCCCCGCCGCCGGATCCGCGGGATCGAACAGGCCGATGGTGAGGAAGCCAAGCTTGCGGAGCGGGCGGTCGGGGTTGGGCATGCGGGTTCCTTCACGGTGGGGCGGCGGCTACTGCCCAGAATAGGCGCCCGCTGAGATCACGACGGCGGGAGGTTACCTTTTGTGATGAGCCGCCGCTGTTTCGCTGCCAGTGACCGTGTGCCCGTCTCATGCATACTCGGGGCGGCCGCCCACTCGGTAGGTGAGCCCCACGATTCCGCTCGCAAAGATGCGAGAGTCAGTCAGTTGTAGTTTGAAGTCGAGCCCGTGGTGCGGAAATACGCGTTCGCCTTCGCCGACGATAACGGGAAACTGGACCAGATTAAGTTCGTCCACCAGTTCGTTCTCGAGCAGCCATCGTGCCAGCGAGACGCTGCCAACCACGAGAAGTTCGCCGCCGGGCCGAGCCTTGAGTTCTGTCACCCGGCTGGGAAGGTCGTCTGGGATCACAGTTGTCTGTTCCCAACCTGGTGCAGCCAGGGTGGTCGAGACGACGTACTTGGGCTTTGAGCTGATTGCCTCGCCGAAGCCGCCGTCGTCGCTGCGCGCACCCCAGTAGGTTTCGAACAGTCCGTAGGTCTTCCGTCCGAGGAGGAATGCGTCGGGGCGCCTCCAGGTATCGAGGATGTACTGAACGGCTTCAGCGTCGTTGAGCGGAATCGCCCAGCCGCCGCGAGTGAATCCGGGATCCATTTCCTCATTGTTGCCGCCGTTGGCTTGGGCGACACCGTCGAGGGTGACCTGCAGGCTGACGGTAAGCTTCATGACCCGTTCCTCTCTGGCGACAAGATGGTCACAAAGTAGCAGCGAGGGCAGACACGCGGAACCCCGAGTACTCACGCCGCCTTCCCCAGCAAAAGAGTGGTGACGTGCTCACGTCTGCTGAATAGGACAACGCCCGCTTGTGCGCGCCGACATAGTCCAGTGGTCGGACCTAAATAGATTTGAGCCATGACATTGCCTCTCGTCGGAGATGAAGTTGTTCATCTTGATTCCGGCACGTTTATGTGGGTCCAGTTGACGCGTTTCCTCATCGACCCGGATCAGGACGACCAATCTATTCTTGAAAGCCTGATCGAGAGCCCCGGGTACCAGCACGACTATGCCTCGCCCTTTCCCTCGGCCACGGAAGTCCGAGCATGGGGAATACATGGTCGGTGGGTGATTGATGCCATTCAACCGGGTCTGTTCGAGCCATCGACGGCCGAAGCGGCGAAGGCCGAGATCGCCATTTGGGCCAATGACCAAGAATGGACGGACCCGGAATACTCCCAGCCCCACGAAGTTATTCAAAGGCTGGAAACCATCTACACCCTGATGGGCTCGGGCACTGTACTGAAGCTACGCAATCCCCCACGGGAGTCCGAGCATGACTACGGCTTCGTCACCGGAAACCTAGGCTTCCACGAGTTCATCGTCATTGATCGGATCCTTCGCACACTTCACGTCATTGTGGCTTCGGATGACTGAAATGAGGCCGACCATAAGTCCTGCTCCACAAAGCCAGGCCGATACAGGGGACATGGGCGCGGGTCACGGGGTGAGGGACAGTCGGGCATTCGTTTCCTTTGGCCGACCAACTTGTGCCTCGTGGTGGGCACTCCTCCCCATCGTGGTGCCAAGTCCTCGCTGGTAGCTTTGGCCGTATTCGTTCAGGCCTATTTGGGGAGAGACTATGAAGCGTAGAAACACCATTGCCAGTATTACCGCAGCCATCGCAGTTGCCGTCGGAGGCCTCGCGGTTGCGGCGCCAGCGCAGGCTGCGGGCTACTCATACCTTTACCCGACTGACTTCAGCACCCAGTCCGCGTGCAACACGAAGCGCCTGACGATGAACTCCTCCTGGACCCGAGCGAGTCAGTGCTTCATCATGACCGACACCGGGAAAGTCGTATGGAAGTTCTCTGTCACTGTGCGCGGATAGCTTCACGTTATATTCGCTGGCTGCGCCGAGCGCCACCACCAGCACAATACGAAGTGCCCTCATCCAAAGGATGGGGGCACTTCCGTGCCTGAATCACACGAGACAAGAAACCGCCGGGTGAGCCGCCTACGCGCACTTGGCCACCGGGACCACCACATGGGTGCCGGTGTCCGTCGTCGTAAATTCCCTGACGTCCGCGGTGGGCGCGACGGTTTCCGCCGCCGCGCGCTGCTTGGCGCGCATGCGGAAAATCGCGATGCTGGAGATCAGGAACCACGCAATGTTGGTCACAACTGAGGGCCACGCGCCATGAAGCAAGCCATTGAGGATGAACGCGCACGCTCCGAACAGGTTCACGGCCTGGAAGCTGATGCCCGGCTTCAGCCAACCCATGGAGACTGACATGAAAGCGCCAAGCATCGCCGCCGCACCGGTCCATCCAACAACTTCCCACAGCATTTCCATTTCAGTCCTTTCACGAGTTGGCGCCGGCCGGAGCGGCAAGCGGATTTTGGTGAGATGGGGGCCGGAAGAAGTGGCCCTGAGATAGATCTTGCTGGAGATATTTGTTTAGTTCAATTGCATTTATCTGAAGCCGGTATTTAGGATCTCTTAACATGGAAATGGACCCGCGCCGACTCCTCGTTTTGCTCGCCGTGGCCCGCACGGGCGGGGTCCTCGCGGCGGCCGACGAACTGCGGATTACGCCCTCGGCTGTGTCCCAGCAGCTGAGCAAACTCGAGAGCGAAGCGGGCCAAGCGCTCCTGGTCCGGACGCCCAAAGGATCGGTGCTCACGCCTGCCGGCCTGGCCATGGCCGAAGCCGGTGAAGAGATTGAAAGGGCACTCAGCGTTGCCCGGACCCGCATGGAGGGCGAGGCCAAGGTGGCCGGTGTTGTCCGGGTGGGCGGCTTCACCAGCTTCATGCGCACGGTGGTGATTCCACGCCTCCCCGAATGGCGCAGCATGTACCCGCAGTTGAAGATCGACATTGTCGAGGACAGCTTCCCGCCCCTGATGCGGCTGCTCCGGCAACGCCAACTCGACGCCGTGGTGGTGGAAAAGGATTCGACGGCGGCAGAGCAGCAACCGCTGGCATCGGGAATGGTGGAGGAACCCCTGCTGGACGAACCCTGGAAACTGGTGGTTCCGGCGGGGTCGTTGCTGGCTACGGAAAGCATTGACCTTAGCCGCTTGCCGTTGCCTTGGTTGGGAGTCGAGCCGTCCGCGGCCAACATCGCGGTGCTCGGCCGGCTGCGTCATTCAACAGGTGTACGAATCGAGACCGTCCACCAATACGCAGATACTTTGACGGCGCTCGCGTTGGTGGCGGCCGGCGAGGGTGTGGCGATTGTGCCGACGTTGGCCCTGACGGGTGTGATCCAGGACCAGGTGGATGTCCTGGATGTTCCCGGCCTGGGAACCAGGCACATCGCCTTGCGGCGTTTTGAGCGGCGGAGGCCAACGAGCCTGCCCGTGGATACTGTCGCGCGGCTCCTCAGGGAATCGGCGGCCGCATTCGATACGCGGTCCGGTTCATAAAAGCGGCCGGCTCATGAAAGCGGTCCGGCTCATGAAAATGGCCCCGCCGCTGCGATAGCGACGGGACCACATCATGCCTGACAGTTAGTTCAGCGCAGGAGTGTCCTTGGGGATGACGCCGGAGCCGTAGAGGTCGGAGGCCAGGTCCTGCAGGGCACTGAGGGCAACCCGCTGCGTGAACGGACCGTAGGAAACCCGGGCCACGCCGAGTTCCTGCAGCTCGGCTGCGGGCAGGGCGCCGGGGGCGCCGATGACCGAGAGCTTGCCGTGTCCGAGGCCAGCCACCAAAGGCTCGATGACCTCACGGGTGAGCGCGCCAGGCACGAAAACCAGCGCAGCACCGGCGTCGAGGAAGGCACGGCCACGCGCAATGGCGTCCTCGATGCTCTCCTGGATCGGCCGGTCGCCACCCTTGGCGATGGCGTCAGTGCGGGCATTCAGCTGGAAGGCGATGCCTTCATCGTCGGCGGCCTTGATGATGGCCTGCACACGGGCTACTGCCTCGTCGAAAGGCCGCAAGCGGTCCTCCACGTTGGCGCCCACAACTCCGATGCCGATCGCCCGGCGGATGGTTTCGGCAGGGTCCTCGTAGCCGTCGTCGAGGTCTGCGGTGACCGGCAGGTCCACTGCCTTGACGATCCGCTCCACGCCGCTGAGCGCCACGTCCAGGGGCATGGTTCCGTCGGCGTAGCCGTAGGCCGCTGCGATGGAGTGGCCCGCTGTAGCGATGGCCTTGGTTTCGGGCAGGGCTGCGATCGTAGTTGCGCTGACCGCATCCCACACATTGACGACACTCAGGATTTCGGGTGCCTCGTGCAGGGCCTTCAGCTGTTGCGCGAGTGCGGTGGTGTTTGATTCGCTCATGGTTTCTCCGTCATCCGTTTGTGGGAGTGGGCTTGCACATTCCAAGCACAACCTAGGCATATGCCCACCGCCTAATGCAAGGTGGTGCTTCGCTCCGTGACGCGCTGTGCCGTGACGCGCTTGGTTTGCCAGGCAAGGAACGCGGCCAGCAGCAGCACGACCGCGCTGGCCAGGAACGTGCTTTCAAAACCGAGCGAGTCGAACAAAACGCCGCCCAGCGTAGACCCGAGCGCGATGCAGGTCTGCACCACGGCCACCATGAGTCCGCCGCCCTGTTCGGCATTGTGCGGCATGGCTTGTGCCACCCAACTCCACCAACCCACGGGCGCCGACGTTCCGAGCAGCCCCCAGAGACCGAGAAGAACCACGACGGCGGCGAAGACCGCACCGAACGGGATGAGGGCCGCCGCAATGAGTGCCATGACGGCCGGAATCACCATAAGGGTCCGGTACAGCCCCGCGCCCAGAAAGCGGCCAATGAGCGCGGTACCCGCGAAGCCGGACACCCCAAGGACCAGCAGGACCAGCGATACGGATGTCACATCCGCCCCGGTCACCGTTTCAAGGAAAGGCCGGACGTAGGTGAAAAGGATGAACTGCCCCATGAAAAAGGCGCCGCAGGCGGCCATTCCCCAGGCGACGGCGGGCTGGCGGAAAGCGGTGAAGATGGCGAAGATGCTGCGCACCTTTGGTGCCGGCGACGAAAACCCAGCGTCCGACGTCGGGCCTGTTGCCGCCGTCGGGCTGGTCGCCGACGGTGCCGCCAAGGACGGCAGCGAGAACCAGAGCCACACCACGCAAATGACGGACACCGGAACCAGGCAGAAAAAGGCGCCGCGCCAACCGATGAGTGAGCCAAGGTAACTGCCCAGCGGTGCCGCCAGCACGGTGGCCAGGGCGTTGCCGCCGTTGACGATGGCCAGGGCGCGGGGAACGCGGGGTGCGGGAACCAGGCGAATGGCGGTGGCTGCGGACATGGACCAAAAGCCGCCGATCACGACGCCGATGAAGGCGCGACCCACCATGAACGGCAGGTATCCCGGTGCGAGGGCGATCAGGGCACCTGAGGCGCCCATCAGCACCGCCAGGCCAATCAGCAACGTCCTCCGGTTCAGCCTGCCGGCCACCGTGGAGATAAGCAGGCTGGTCAGGACTGCGAACAGTCCCGAAATCGCGATGCCCTGCCCCACCAGGCCCTCGGAGACTTGAAGGTCCTGGGCCATGGGGGTGAGCAGGCTGACCGGCATGAACTCGGAAGCCACCAGGGCGAAGGCTCCGAAGGACAGGGCGAAGACCCCGGCCCAATGACTCACGGAATGCGTGTCAGCATGGGCTTGGGGTTGGGTGGCAGTGGAAGTATCTGGTGACATGGCTGGGCCTCTCCGGTAAAGCAACTGAGACCTATCGGACCACGGTCCGTTCAACAGGTGGGAGGCCCGGGTTATACGGGTTCCAGCAGAACCTCTCACAACGAACGCGTGGGGTCGTAACGTGTTGACCATGGACAATCGATCGGAGGTGCGGGAGTTCCTGATGTCCCGCCGCGCACGAATCACCCCTGAGCAGGCAGGCATCGAATCGTTCGGTGCCCGTCGCCGTGTTTCCGGCCTGCGCCGTGACGAGGTGGCACGCGTGGCCGGAGTGAGCGTGGACTACTACACGCGCTTGGAGCGGGGAAACCTGTCCGGAGTATCGGACAGTGTGCTGGACGCAATCGCCGGGGCGTTGCAGCTGGACCGTGCCGAACAGGACCACCTTTATGATCTTGCCCGCACGGCAAACCGCGGCAACCGGGCCAAGGCCAAGAAGGCCGGCCCCACCCTCGACCCCGCTTTGCAGTACTTCCTGGACGCCATCACCGGTGCTCCGGCCCTCATCGCGAACAACCGCATGGACGTGGTGGCGGCGAACGCCCTGGGCTACGCCATGTATTACGACCTTTTCCGCAGCACGGCCGGGCCGGCGAACCACTCCCGGTTCATCTTCCTGGATCCGCGTGGACAGGACTTCTACCCCGACTGGGAACGGGCCAAGAACACCAACGTGGAGATCCTGCGCCGCCAGGCCGGACGTTTCCCGCACGACAAAGGCATTGCCGAACTGGTGGGTGAGCTGTCCATGCGGAGCGAGGAGTTCCGGACACCGTGGGCCGCTCACAATGTGCGGCGCCACCGTTCAGGCATGAAGAATTTCCATCACTCGGTAGTGGGGGCTTTGGAGCTCACCTACCAACAGCTGGAGCTAGATGAAGACACAGGCCTGCACGTCACCGTGTACCCAGCCGTTCCCGGAAGTTCCAGTGAGGAAGCCCTGAAGCTTCTCGCGTCTTGGGCGGCGACTGAAAACGTGGTTGAAAAGGTGGCCGCGGGCGCCAGCTGAGGCCTCCTGCACGCAGCCCGCCGCGTCATGTTCGGCCCATCCAAGGGAAGGCTTTAAGCTGGTCCGTTGGATGGGGGCGTGGATGCTGGATCTGGTGAGTTTGAAGTTGGCGTTGGCAATCGTGACGTTGACGTTGTGCGTGCTGTTTTTGGGGTCCTATCGGCGGACCCGGTCCCTGTACAGCGCCTGCTGGTGCGTTGCGCTGGGCTGTTGGCTGGTGGGCAATGCTGCCTACTGGCTGAAAGGCACCGGCTGGACGTGGGCAGCGAACCCGTTCGGAAATGCGCTGCTGGTAGCGGGCGCTTTCGGAGTGTGGGCAGGGTTCCGGTCCCTTAGGGGGTTGCGGGCTCCGTTGTGGCCTTTCCTTGTGGCTCCCGGGGCCACGGCCTGTGCCTCGTTCCTGGAAACAAGCACTGACGGAGTCTGGCCCGGCGGCCTGGTCTACTTCGTTTCGATGGCAGTGGGGATGGCGCTGGCCGTCCGGGAACTGGCCATGCTGAAGTCGCCGGCGTCCCAGGCGCACCGGCCGTTGCTGGTTGTCGCAGCGATCCTGGTGGCCTATTTCGGTTGCCGGGCCGCGGTGTATGTCCTGGATGGGCCCACCAGCGAAATACTCAACTCGTTCTTCAGTCCCGCCATCACGTGCATGCTGCTGCTCATGTTGCTGGTGTTGGTCTCCTTCAGCATGACCGTGCTCAGCAACGACCAACTCATCACCGCACTCAACGAACGCGCCACCCGGGACGGTATGACCGGGCTCCTGAACCGTGAGGCGTTCATGGAGTTGGCAGGACGCGAGCTGGCTGCCGTGCAGCGGACAGGTGCGGTTGCCGCCGTCGTACTTGCCGACCTGGACCACTTCAAGACCATCAATGACACGCACGGCCACACCGCCGGCGACGCCGCAATCCGGGCCTTTGCCGCAGCCTGCGAAGGGTCACTGCGCCGGACGGATCTGGTGGGCAGATACGGCGGCGAAGAATTCGTCATCCTGCTGCCGGGTGCCGACGAGGTTGCGGCCGGAGCCATCACGGCGGAAATCAGCCGCCGCCTGGCCGCTGCTCCGGCGCCGGACGGGCTCAGTTTTCCTACGGTCAGCTACGGGATCGCGTCCACCCCCTGTTCCGGGCCGTCGCTGGAGGAACTGATCCAGACGGCGGACGAGGCCCTTTACCAGGCCAAAGCCGCGGGGCGGAACCGGGCGTTCAATGTGGCTGGCCAGGTGGAGGCGGGGGTGGTGCGAGGGTGAGTGCGCTTCGGGTGCTTTGGAAAGTTTCGAAAGGGCCGTCAACCAATTAAAACCACTGGAGCACACCCTCGCTTTGGGACACGCACCTGTCGCTCAGGCCACGGCGAGGAGGGTGCGGGCAGTCGCCGCATGCCTGGCTGCTCCGTAGATTCCGGCTTCGTTCCTCAGAGTAGCGGGAACCACAGGGGTTCGCAGCTTGAGGTAGGGAAGGTATTCGTCCGTTCGTTGGGAGATGCCGCCGCCGATGATGATCAGTTCGGGGGAGAAGATGAACTCGAGTTCGGAGAAGTAGCGTTGCAGCCGGACGCTGTAGTCCTTCCAGGTCAGTCCTTCGCGTTCGCGGGCTACGGCGGATGCTCTGATTTCGGCGTCGAATCCGTCGATGGAGAGGTGGCCGAGTTCGGTGTTTGGAACCAGTTGTCCGTCGAAGATCAGGGCGGAGCCGATGCCGGTGCCGAGGGTGATGACAAGGACTGTGCCTTTGGTTCCTCTGCCTGCACCGCAGCGGGCCTCTGCCAGGCCGGCGGCGTCGGCGTCGTTGATGACCGAGACGGGTCGGCGGAGTCGCTCTGTGAAGAGGTTGTTGATGTCGAGGTTGATGAAGGCTTTGTCCATGTTCGCGGCGGATCGCGATATCCCGTGGCTGACGATCCCGGGGTAGGTCACCCCTACTGGGGACTGTGCATCGACTGAGTCAGTTCCTGCCGTCAGCTCGGCGGTGATTTGGGCAACGACTTCAGCTACTTGTGCCGGGGTTGCCGGTTGGGGTGTGGGGAGGTGGGTGAGGCTTCCTTGCACAATGCCTTTCTCGAGGTTGACGAGGGCGCCCTTGATGCCTGTGCCGCCAATGTCAATGCCGATGTAGTGCGCGCTTGTGGGGGTGTTCGTGGCCATGGTGTTCCTTCGGCTTGTGATGCAGAAGAGGGCGGCAGCCTGCTTGGCTGCCGCCCGCTTCATTGCGATCTGCGTTGGTGGTTGGTTCTTTTGGTGTCAGGGGGTGGTTTTGTAGGCGTTCCAGCTGTCCCAGTTCTCGCCGTCGAAGCCGAGTCGTCCGGGCTGGTAATCGGCCCAGTTGTTTGCTGTTTTCTCGATCACTTCACCTCCGACGGTGTAGTTCTCCAGGGACAGGCCGTTGCCGTCGGGGACCTCGTTGCCGATGGTGACTTTTTCGCCGGCGGCGTTGGTGTAGCGCTTGAGGTGGCTGACCTGTGAGGTCCAGTCGAGGCCGTTCCACGCGTCGATGTTGAGGTTTTTGATGTTGATGTTCTCGGTGTTGGAGAGGGCGTAGACGCGGATGGCGCAGTTGGTCATGCCTTCGACTGTGAAGTTCTCAAACGTCATGTTCTTGACGGTGGTGGTGGGGTCAGCTTTGGCTGTGGAGCCCATGTCCTCCCAGTGCGAGGAGGAGTTGAAGATGCACGTGTTGTATTTGACGTCTTTCCAGTACATCCGGTTGTGGATGACGGTTGTGTTGGTGACTTTAACGTTGTCTATGTTCCGGGGGGTCCAGCCCCATTGGACCACGGGGCCGTTTTCGTTCTTCCAGATCACGGTGTTATCGATGGTGACGTCGCTGTGGTACATCTTCAGGACATCGTCGTTGGCGTTGAAGAAGGTGTTCTTCATGGTGCTGCCGTCGTAGAGTTCCAGTCCGTCGGTCTGCCAGTACCAGCTGCCGACCTGCTTGTAGTTCTCCACGTTCATGTTGAAGCGCTCGACCCCGATTTCGGTTTCGCCCTCATGGGCGTAGACGACGAAGGAGTGGTAGGGCGGTTCGTTGATCGTGACGCCTTGAAGGTCGAGTTTCTGTCCGGTGTTGGAGGATTCGAACTGGAGCATTTTCACGCAGGTGACGTGGCAGTTGGACGCGCCGTTAAGTGCCTTGTATCCGTTGCTGGTGTCCGGCTCGTAGACGTATTGCTCGCCGGAGAGGACCCCGTATCCGGTGACTTTGTATTGGGTTTGGTTGCCTTCGGGGAACTTGAATGCGCCCTTTACGTATGCCCCGGGTGCCAGGTAGACCCACTTGACGTTCGGCGGCAGGACCGCGTGGTAGTCCGATCCCATGTAGTAGGTGCCGGGCTTGAAGTAGATGATTTCGTCGGTGACGGTGTTGAGGTTCCGGACGGCGCCCTCTTTGGGATAGTAGATGCTTCCGTCAGACCGCTTGGGGATGAGGCGATCCTTGGCCTTCTTTTGAAGTTTCGGTTCGGCGAAGATCATCATCGAGTTGCGGGGTTCGGTGTGGATCGCCCTGTTGCCTTCGGCTACGGTGGTCAACTTTCCGCTGTTTCCGGACATATCGTTGAAGGCTGTGTACAGTTGCGGTTCGAATTCGACCGAGAACCGGTACCCGGTGTCACTGTAGGGGACCTTGATTCTGACGGTGTCCGCATCCACGAGCTGCTTGTCGAAGTTGTAGCTGCTGGGCTTGATTTGTACCTGGTTCGCAGACGTGACTTTCTCCCCGGTGCGCAGGCTGACGTCAACCCAGACGTCCTTGGCGTACTCGAAACTGGACCAACTCATCGAGAGCCCGGCCTGGGAGGAAAACTCTGCTCCGTCTTCTTTGGTGTAGCCGATTTTTCCTTTCCCGCTGCGGGGGATGCTCATGTAGGCGAAGGAGTCGTAGCTTTTGTCGGGTTTCTTGGCTTCGGAGACTTTGACGTCGTAGACCGCTGACTGGCGGACCTGGTCGTTGGCCGTTGGGCTGGTGGTGTTGAAGGTGCCGTTGGTGTGCCACCAGGTGTGCAGGTTGTCGGTGTCGGCGGTCTTGATTTTGGTTGCTGCTGGGGGTTTGTTGGGTTTGTTGTTCTCTGTTGCGTGTGCGGGCAGAGAGACGGCGCCGCCAAGGAGCATGGTGGTGGCGGCGATGGTGATGGTTTTGGTTAGTAGCCTCAGCCCTGTTGTGGGCATGATGGTTTCCTCTCGTTGGTCGGGCGGGCTGCCCGTGGAGACCGCACTATTGGGGGGTGCGGCACACTCCGTTGTGTGGGTGCTGATGGTCACGCGGCAGGTTGGCTTGCCTTTAGGCGAGGCGTTTTTTGAGAACGACCACCTCCCAGGGCCGCAGTTCCTGAGCCAGGGAACCGTCCGGCTGGTTTCTCAGCAGTACCTCCGCGTCGGCCCATTTGGTGCCGATGCTGGAAGAAAAGGTGAACGGTTCCGAAGAGCAGTTCGCCACAACGAGCAGGGCTGTCGTGTCATTGGTGCGCGTGTAGGCGAAAATCTGCGGGTCTTTGGCGTGGAGGAGCTCGAAGCGGCCGTCAACGATGACCGGTTCCTCGTGACGGAGCCGGACCAGGGTGCGGTACCAGGCGAAAATGGAGCCGGGGTCCGTGCGCTGGGCGGCGGCGTTGAGCCATTCATGGTTTGGGTTGACCGGGATCCACGGGGTCCCTGTGGTGAATCCGGCGTTCGGTGTCCCGTCCCACTGGACTGGTGTGCGGGCGTTGTCACGCCCTCCAACAGCTATCCCGGCCAGGAGATCGGCTGCGCGGCTGCTGTCGCCTTCCTGGTTGGCTTCGTTGTAGTAGTTCAGGCTTTCCAGGTCGCGGAAGTCTTCGATGCTTTGGAAGGACATGTTGGTCATGCCGAGTTCTTCGCCTTGATAGATGTAGGGCGTTCCCCGCATCAGGTGCAGCACGGTGGCCAGTGCTGTTGCTGATTCGTGCCAGTAGGTGGTGTCGTTGCCGAAGCGGGACACGACGCGTGGTTGGTCATGGTTGTTCCAGTAGAGGCTGTTCCATCCGACATCGGCGAGGGCATTCTGCCACCGGGCGAAGGAGTGCTTGATGGCAACGAGGTCCACCGGTTTGCGGGTGAATTTCCCGCCGGGGCCGTGGTCCAGGCCCACGTGCTCGAAGTGGAAGACCATGTCCAGCTCACGCCGGTCTTGGTCGGTGTAGAGGCGTGCCAGTTCGGGTGTGGCGTCGACCATTTCCCCGACGGTGATCAGGTCGGCGTCGCGGTGGGAGAACACTTCCCGGTGCATTTCCTGGAGGTATTCGTGCACCTTGGGGCCGGAGCCGTAGAACTGGATGCCTTCGCCCCAGCTTTGGCCGTCCGTAATCGCGCCGTCGGGCAGCTCGGGGTGTTTGGAGATGAAACTGATGACGTCCATCCGGAACCCGTCGATGCCCCGGTCAAGCCACCAGTTCATCATCTGGTAGACGGCGGCGCGCACCTCGGGGTTGTCCCAGTTCAGGTCCGGTTGCTTTTTGGAGAACAGGTGCAGGAAGTATTGGCCGGTGGTCTCGTCCAATTCCCAGGCGGAACCGGAGAAGAAGGAGCCCCAGTTGTTCGGTTCTGCTCCGTCGCGGGGGTCGCGCCAGATGTACCAGTCGCGTTTGGGGCTCTGGCGGCTGGAGCGTGATTCGGTGAACCATTTGTGTTCGTCGGAGGTGTGGTTGACTACCAGGTCCATGACGAGTTTCATGCCGCGGGCGTGGAGTGCGGCGATGAGTTCGTCGAGGTCTTCCAGGGTGCCGAAGGTGGGGTCGACGGCGTAGTAGTCGCTGATGTCGTAGCCGTTGTCGTCCTGTGGTGAGGCGTAGACGGGGGAGAGCCAGACGACGTCGACGCCGAGGTCTTCGAGGTGGTCGAGGTGGTCGATGATGCCTTGGATGTCGCCGATGCCATCGCCGTTGGAGTCAGCGAAGCTGCGCGGGTAGACCTGGTAGACGACGGCGGCTTTCCACCACTCGGCGGTGGGGCTCAGGCTGGGGTGGCGTAGCGCGGGTTGGGTGCTGGTCACTTGATGGCTCCGATGTTGACCCCTCGCATAAGGGTGCGTTGGAAGAGAAGGAAGAAGATCAGGGCGGGCAGGATGCCTGCCATGGAAGCTGCCGCCAAGGCAGTGGGGTCGCTGGTGTACTGTCCGCTGAGGGCACCCAGGGACACCGAGACTGTTTGGTTCGCCGCTGAGGGCAGCAGCACCAGCGGGAGGAAGAAGTCGTTCCAGGTCCAGATGAAGAAGAACGTCACCAGCACGGTCAGGGTGGGTCTGGTGAGAGGGAAGACGATCATCCGCAGGATCTGGAACCGGCTTGCCCCGTCGAGGCGTGCTGCTTCGAGGACTTCGGTCGGGAAGGAGCCCAGGACCGAGGCGAGCATGTAGGTGCCGAACGCGCTTTGGAGGACCGCGAGGATGATGGTCACCCCGGTGAGGGTGTCGTAGAGGTTCAGTTCCCGCGATAGCACGAACAGTGGGTAGACCAGTGCCTCTTGGGGGATGGTGAAGGCGAGCATGAACACGGCCAGGATCCAGACCCGGCCTTTGATGCGGCCGATGCCGATGGCGAAGGCGCTGAGCAGGCTTAGTGCCGCGGCGATCAGGGCCACACTGCCGGAGAGGATAATGCTGTTGAGCAGTTTCTGGTTGAAGTTCACCCCTACCCAGAAGTCGATGATGGCGGTGAAATCGAGTTCGGTGGGTACGCCGATCGGCCCATCTGCGATGTACTCGGCCGAGGGTTTGAAGGCGTTGATCAGTGCGAGCCAGAACGGGAAGACCATCAGCAGCGCTGAGCCGGCCAGCAGGATCAGGATGGTCCATCCGCTGACGCCGCGCCGGTTTTTGGCGCTTCGGCTGGTTTGCGTTGGTTGTTGCCGGCGCTTGGGTGTCGTGGTGGGGGCTGTGGCGGTCACTTTTCGAATCCCTCGGCGTTACGGGTCTGGAAGCGCAGCAGCACGATCGCGATGATGGTGACCAGCAGCGCCAGTAGTGTGGCAACGGCGGCGCCGTAGCCCACTTGGGTGGTGGTGAAGAAGTTTGAGTAGGAGAAGTAGGCGGGCACGATGGTGCTGGTGCCTGGACCTCCCTTGGTGAGGACGTAGATCGGGGCGAATACTTTGAGCGCCGCCACGGAAGTGGTGATCAGGACCACGGCGATTTCGGGGCGGAGCTGGGGAATGGTGATGCTCCAGAACCGTTGGAACCAGCCGGCCCCGTCGATTTCGGCGGCCTCGTAGAGGGCCGGGTCGACTCGGGACAGGCCCGCCATGAACACAACCACGGTGTAGCCGATCTGGAGCCAGATCAGGACGTTCATGACTGCGAGCATGGCCGTGTCCGAATCGCCGAGCCAGTTTTGCTGCAGGAAGCCCAGCCCGATGTCATCCAGGGTGGTGTTGATGATTCCGTATTGCGGTTGGTACAGCCATTTCCACAGCACACCTGCGACAACGATGGGGAGGATCTGTGGCAGGTAGAACGTGGCGCGGAGAATGCTCGCGACCCGGGAGCCGAACTTGGGTGCGATGTAGTCGAATAGAACTGCGGCGAGTAATACGCCCAAGGCTGTGGGGATGATCGCCATGCCCAGGATGAAGGCGATGCTGTGCAGGAAGGATGCCCAGAATGCCGGATCGGCCACGAGCCTCGCGTAGTTGTCCAGTCCGACGAATTTCGGGGTGCCGACGCCCCGCCAGCTGGTCAGGCTGTAGTAGACGTTCATTCCGAACGGGATCGCGACGATGGCGAGGAACCCGATGGCGCCGGGTAAGAGGTAAATCCAGTAGCCGTGGGAACTTTCCCGTGCTGTGTGCCGGGAGGATTTCTTGTTCCCCGGCGAGGGGGTGGGGGAAGCGGTGGCCGTGGGGGCCGGGGTGACTGCGGTCATGATGTGTCCTTTGGGTAGGCGGCGGCACTGAGGTGTACCGGTGCCGCCACCTGGATTGGTGCCCGCTACTTGGTGGGCTTGCCCTGTTCGTAGGCGGTCTTGATGGCCTCGACGGCCTTTTCAGGGGTGACGTTGCCCTGGACCAGGTCGCTGGTCTGGGCGACCAGTACGTCGTTGAGGCCTGCCACGGGCCAGTCCGGGTACCAGCCCAAACCGCCGTCGTTGCTGTTGAGCAGTTCGTTGAATCGGGGCGTGGTGAGCTTCCCGATCGGGGTGGTGATGGCATTTTCATCGCCGGCGACCGGCACGGCGCCCTTGTTGCCCAGCATGTTCTGGATTTCCGGGCTCATGGTGATTTCGATGAAGTCGTAGGCCAGTTCCTTGTTCTTGGCCTTCTCGGGCACTACCCAGAGGTTGCCGCCCGAGCCGGGGTGCTGGTCATTGCCCGGGAAGAGGAACTGGTCGAATTCGAAGGATTTGATGTCATCGGCGAAGCTGCCGGCCCACCAGGTGCCGGAGACGAACATCGGGTACTGACCGGCGGCGAAGGCATTGCCGGCGTCCTGTGCGCTGACCCCTGTGGAGTCCTTGCTGATGTAGCCGCGCTTGGTCCAGTCCTGCACCGTGCGGGCTGCCTTCTCCCAGGCGCTCCAGTCAACCTCGCCCTCAAACTGCTGGTAGGCCGACCAGGCCTTCTTATCCATGTTGGCCAGTGCCAGTTCGTACAGCAGGTGGGTTCCCGGGTAGTCCTGGGAGCCGAGCGCCAGTGGTGTGACGCCGGCACCGGAGAACGTCTCCATGGCCTTCTCCAGCTCCTGAAGGGACGTGGGGACCTTAATGTTCTGCTTAGCGAAGAGATCCTTGTTGTACCAGACAGAGACATATTCGCCGTAGTTGGTAACGCCGTACCGCTTCCCGGCACCCATGATGCCGTCCTCGTAGAGACCAACATCCTGGGCCGTGCCCTCGAGCTTCCAGTTCCGGTCTTTCGCGACATCAGTCAGGTCAGTGAGCAGCCCGGCCTGGGAAACCACACCAGCTGTTGCGTTGCCCTTCAAATACTCGAGAACGTCGGGTGCGTCGTTGGAATCAAGCAGGAGCTGGCCGGACTGCTGCATCTGCTCATATGTCTTGAGTTCGAATTCGACGGTGACATCCGGGTGCTTCTCCTTGAAAAGCTCCACGGCGCGGTTCCATCCGGCGGAAAGGGCGCTGTCATCATTTTCCCACCACCACACCTTCAGTGTCTTCGGCCCGGAGCTGGTCTCCGGGGTGGAACATCCGGACAGGGCCAAAGCGGCAATGGCTGTTCCGGCCAGGGCCGCGAATGCCCGTCGCGAGAATCTCGTGGTGCTGATCATCGGTGACCTCCGTTGGTCGGGTTGATGCGAAAACCCGTCTTCGGGCTGGAAATAATTTTGTGACAAAATAAATAGGCTGTCAATGCTCCCCAAAAATATGCAGACTGCCTCAGATTTGTTTGATGACAAAACTAAATAGGCGTGCCAAGATGGTTGTGTGAACGCTCTTAGAACCTGGACCGCCCAACGCGCGGACGCATCACTTCCCGTTGCTATCGAGGTTTTGCGGAGAGGGCCCATCTCCCGGGCGGACATAGCACGTCGACTTCAACTCTCTGCAGGCTCCCTGACACGGGTGAGCACCCCGCTGATACAAGAAGGCCTGCTCAGGGAAGTAGGGGAACATAACGACGGCCGCGTAGGCCGGCCCACCCGGCTACTGGACGTCGACGCCGACTCCAGGCACTTCATCGGAATGAAGATCCGCGAAAACGAGATCATAGCTGCCCGCACGAACCTTCGTGGCGAAATCAGCACTCACCTGAGCGAGGAAATTGCGAACCAGGAGTCCGCGGAAGTCATCATGCAGATTGCCCGGCTCACCCGCGAACTCAGTCAGGACCATGCCATCAGCGGCATCGGCATCGGCATCGGAGGGCTCGTCCGAGACCGCACACACGTCATCGATGCCCGCTTCCTTGGTTGGAAGGATCTAGACCTGGCAGGCAAAGTAACAAAAGCGACCGGAATACCAACACTGATCGATAATGACCTTGTCGCCTTCACCGAATATGAGCACTGGTTTGGTGAAGGGCGGGAAGATGACCGGTTCGCCGTCGTGACCCTCGGTGTGGGAACAGGATTCGGGCTCATCGCCAACGGAGCCATCGTCGCCGGGGATGACTACGGCATTGGCCTGGTCGGACACTGGCCACTAGACCCTACCGGGCCACTTTGTTTCGCAGGTCACCGGGGCTGCGCAACAAGCATCTTGAACTCAGATTCCATAGCCCGGCACGTATCAGACGCGCTCGGAAACGAGGTCGGCTACGAACAAGCTCTCGACCTTGCCCTCCAGAATGACCCAGCTGCAAGGCGGGTCATTGATGACGCCGGACGAGGCCTTGGAAGACTCATCGCAGCCATCTGCAACCTGACCACGCCACAGCGCATCATTATTGCCGGAGAAGGAGTCCGACTGGCCGCCGTCGCCCGCCCTGCGCTGGAGGCTGGCATAACACTGGACCGTGACCCACGAGCCACCACGCCCCCTATCGTCCTGGCCTCAAAGGACAACGTGCAATGGTGCCGCGGAGCGGCCGTACTAGCCATCCAGGCGTTCGTCCACGGCACCCTGCCAGCAACCTCCAACGCGCCCACGCGCGAATCGCCGGTGGGTTCCTAATAGTGTCCTGACTCATACTCGCGAGGTACCTTCAAGATCTGGAGAGCGGGATCTTCGCGCTGCTGGTTTGCCGACGACGCGTCTTCGATGCTCTGTGCTGTGCAAACACCGGCTGGTCATCGGACCTTCCGCAATATCCGGAAGACGGTCGGCCCTCACGGCTCTGTAACAGGACAGCCAACCCCGCCGCCCCGCTGCATTCACGAGGTCCTGTCACCCGCCGGCATAGCCACGGACTGACCCCGCACTGGAAGCACCATGGGCAGGAGGACCGCCGGAAGCACCGCAGCGCCGATGAGGAGTATCCAGGGCGCTCCTGCCCACCCGCCGTTCTCCGCCCAATGCCGGAGTTGGCCGATGGCAGCGTTGCCCAGCAGCACAGCGATGCCGCCGCAGCTGGCGGCGAGCCCGTAGTACGCGCCCCGCCCCGCTGTGTCCCCAAGTGCCAGGAATCCGGGAATGGCCGCCAAGATGGTTGGCCTGAGGGTCATGTGGCCAAGAATCAGGAGGACCACCACGGCTACGAGGGGAACAGCCGAAGACCCGGCTACCTGCCCGTAGCACGCGGCGGTAAAGGCAGCGGCCAGCAGCAGGAAGCCCGCCGGCATGGCCCGTGACTCACCGATGCGGCGCACGGCGGCGGAAACGGGCAGTTGCAAGACGATCGTGAGCGCAGACGCAATGAGGAAGAGGACGGCGAGCCACGAACTGTCCAGTCCTTGGCGGTCCAGTTCCAACGGTATGAGGAAGTACAGCTGGTTGTAGGCGAGCATGTTGACGCTGGCCAGTGCACAGAACGCGACGAATCGGCGGTTGCGCAGGCAGCGGAGGGGGTGGTTCCGGCTGTGGCTGTTCGCAGCGGCTTCGGGCGTGCGGGCTGCGTTGGGTGGAAGGGACGGCAAGCGGATCCAGAGGACCACGGTGAACACGGCAAACACGGCGATGCCGAGTCCGAGCGAGGCGCCGAAGCCCCAGCCCATCAGTGCGGCACCGAGCAGCGGTCCCAGGACCGCGCCGATTTCTCCGGTGATGGCCAGCCACACGAAAACAGAACGTGGCCGGCTTTGCCCCGGGGCCAGGTTCCCGTCGACCACCAGATCGGCCCGGGAGAGATGTGATTCCAGGGCCGGGGAAAACATTGCGCCGCCGGCGCCGGTGAGGATCGCGCCCAGCAGGAACAAGGGAAAATCAGTGGCTGCTGCCAGCGTGGCGTATCCGCTGATGCGGACCAGGCACCCCAGGAGCATGGCGCGTTTGGTACCCCACCGGTCGGCCAGGAGTCCGCCCACCAGGAACATGCCTTGCTGGCTGAAAGTCCTCGCTCCGAGGACAAGCCCGATAGCGGCCGCCTGCATCCCAAAGTCGTCGCGCATGGCCACGGCGAGGAATGGCACCACAGCGTAGAAACCGATGTTGAACACCAACTGGGCGGCCAATAACGTCCGGGTGTCCTTGGCGCGGGGCAGGGTACTCATGCGCCAGCAGATGGAGCGTTTTGCGGCGTGGGTCCGGGGCGAGACGAGGTCGCTGCGAGCAGTTGCTTGCTGTGTTCGTGTTGGGGCCTGGCGAAGAAGTCCGTGGTGGAGGAAACCTCTACGAGCCGGCCTTGGTGGAGGATGGCCACCCGGTGGCTCATGTAGCGGATCACGTTCAGGTCGTGGGAAATCACCATCAGGGTCATGTCCTTGTCCCGGTGGAGCCGGATCAGCAAGTCCAGGATTTTCTTCTGGGTGACGGTGTCCAGCGCGGATGTAGCTTCGTCGCAGATCAGCACACTGGGCTTCGTCAGGAGGGCGCGGGCGATGGTGAGCCGTTGCAGCTGGCCGCCCGAGCATTGACCGGGGTACCTGTCCAGGATCTCCGGCTGGAGCTCCACGTCCCTGACTGCCTGCTCCACCTCTGCACTGCAACCACTGCCGGGGAGTCCCCGGCGGTTCAGCAGCGGCGCTTCAAGGCTTCGGCGAAGATTCAACCTTGGGTCGAAGACGTCGTGGGGTTCCTGGAAGACCAGCTGGATGCCGCCGTCGGTGGTGTCCTTGATGGTTCCGGCATCCGGTGCGCCGAGCTGGACGAGGAGGCGGGCCATGGTGCTCTTCCCGGACCCGGACTGGCCAAGCACGCCGAGAATTTCGCCTTGACGCAGTTGCAGGGACACATCGTCCAGTGCCGGGGAGGCCTTACGGTGGAAGCGTTTGGTGACGCTTTGAAGGTCAAGGACCACGCGATGCTCGACGGCGGTTGCGGCGCCGTCCGCGCGCACGAGGGCAGAGGCGGCCACCAAGGCCCTGCTGGTGTCGGTCCGGGGTGTGTTGAGGACTTGCTTGGCGGTCCCGGTTTCCACGATCCTGCCACGGTCCATGACGATCAGCCGATCCGCGAAGGCAGCAGCGGTGGAGAGATCGTGGGTGATGTACAGGATGCCGAGGCCACGGTTGTGGCGCTGGCGGTCGATGAGTTGCAGGATCTGCCGTTCCAGGACTTTGTCCAGGGCAGAGGTCGGTTCGTCGGCGAGCAGCAGGCCGGGCTGGCCCGCCAACGCAACCGCCATCATGGCACGTTGGGCCATGCCTCCGGAGAGCTCGTGCGGGAAGGCTGCGGCGATGGTGGCCGGATCGTCGAACCCCACTTCGGCCAGCAGTTCAAGGATGGTGTCCTTGGCCTCGCCGCGGCGGAGGCCGCGATGGAGCTTCAGCGGCTCAGCCACATGGCGGCCGATCCGCATGCGGGGGTTGAACATCCGCTTGGGCTGTTGGTGGAGCATCCCGATACGACCACCACGAACCTTGTTGAGTTCGGTTTCATTGGCGTTCACCAGGTCCGTGCCGCCCAGCGTGATGGCTCCACTGTCAACGCGGACCTGGTGGGGGAGCAGGCCCATCACCGCCCGGGCGGTCATTGTCTTCCCGCTCCCTGACGCGCCGACGATCGCGACGAATTCACCCTGTGCCACGGTCAGGTCTACCGAGCGGAGGATCGGGTCCGGAGTTTCGTCACGCGCACCTGGGCGGTGGCGGCTCACGCTGAGATTCTCGACGACGAGTGGTTCAGGCATGCGTTGGCTCCTGTTCCGGTGCCGCAGGCAGGGCGGAGGTGGGGCGCGTGGAGGACCTGAGCACGTGTTGGCCGATGAGGGTGACGGACAGGGCAACGGCAAAAATGACAAGCCCAGGTGCCAGGATGGTCATGGGTGCCCGCAGCGCGTACGGTTGGGCGGCGGCCAGCATGGACCCCCAGTCAGACTGCGGGGGCTGCACTCCCAGCCCAAGGTAGGACAGGGCTCCCACGTTGATCAAGAACTGCCCGAAGCGGAGGGTAGCCTGGCCGAGCAAGGGTCCGGCGAGGTGCGGAAGGATGTGGCGCCTGACGATGAACGCCGGGGAGCAGCGCAGCACCTGGGCGGCCTCGATGAAGCCGCGCGCTGAAACATCCAAGGTGAGTGCACGGGCCAGCCGGGCGAAGGGGGTCCAGCCGGTCAAGGTCAGTGCCAGCAGCAGTGAGTGGTAGCCGGTGCCGAGGGCGGCCACCAGGAATAAAGCAATGACCATCTCGGGCAAGGCGAGCAGCACGTCGTTGGTTCGGGTGAAGAACTCATCGATCCATCCGCGCTTGCGGGCGCTGAGCACGCCGACGGCGGTACCGATCACCGCCGTCGTTATGGTGGCGAGAGCGGCGAGCGTCAGGGAAAACCGTCCTCCGTCCAGCAATCTGCTGAGGACGTCGCGCCCCAGGTGGTCCGTGCCCAACCAATGGATTGCACTGGGCGGGGCCAGCCTGGCAGAAAGGTTTTGGGCCTCGGGAGCGTAGGGCATGATCCACGGGGCGAGGAGGACGGCCAGCACAACAAGAGCCGGCAGGGATGAGGCGATCCACAACCTTTTGGGGAGTCTAGGCAAGGGAGTGCCTCATTCGGGGATTGAGGATGGTGTGGACGAGGTCCGCCGCTGTGGTCAGGGTGACGGCCAGGGCCACGATCAGGACCACGGCACCCTGGGCCACGGGGATATCGCTGTTGACCACTGCGTCGAACAGCAGCCTTCCCATGCCGGGTATCGCGAACATGACCTCCACGATCACGGAGCCACCCAGCAAGCCGGCGAACCACACGGCAACCAACGTGGTCAGCGGCAGCAGGCTGTTGGGAATCACGTGCCGCCACATGGTTTGGGCCGCGGTTACCCCGCGGCTGCGTGCCGCGCCGACGTGTTCGGCCTGCATGGCCTCCAACACTCCTTCCCGCACGGCGGAGGTGAAGTAACTGGTGGGCCGCAGGGCAAGGACTGCCACTGGAAGGATCGCCGAGGCAGGGCCGGCCCAACCTGCAGACGGCACCAAGGAGAGCTGCAGCGCGAACACCAGGACAAGGACCGGCGCCAGCCAGTATTCGGGGATGGCGATGAAAGCCTGGGTCAAGGCCGTGATCACCCGGTCGGCGGTCCGTCCGTGTCGGATCGCAGACACGACGCCAAGCACCAGGGCAAGCACTGCTGCCGTTCCCAGGGCCAGGATGACCAGCGTGAGCGTGATTCCGAAAGCCGGGAACACCTGATCCGCTACCGGTGTCCGGCTGGTATAGGACAACCCCATGTCCCCGGTAAGCAGGCGTCCCAGCCAACGCAGGTACTGGGTCCAGAGCGGATCGTTCAATCCGAGTTCGGCAGCCAGTGCAGTGACGGCGGAGTCGTCAATGATTTCCCCGGAGACGCGCGAGCGAATGATCTTTCGCACCGGGTCGCCGGGGGTCACGTAGGGGATCAGGAATACGGCGAAGGAGGACAAGAGAACTGCGGCTGCCAGGGCCGCAGTCCTCTTGCCGACGAATGCCATCATGGGCGCCACAACCAGGGGACGGGTACTGCCACAGCGGTCAGGAAGCGGGTTTGGCTGTGCTGCTGCGGACGACGTAACGCGCCAACGGGTCCTGGGTGTGGCCCTGCACATCGGCACGGACGGCGTCGATGGCTTGTTCGTTCACCAGCCAGACGTTTACTGCCTGGTCGCGCAGAATCGTCCCGGCCTCGGCGTAGAGCTTGTAGCGTTCCTGCGCGTCAGTAGTCTTCGCCGCCTTGGCGATAACGGCGTCGTAGTCCTTGTTGCAGAAGTGGCTAAGGTTGTAGGTCCCCTCGCAGGTGTAGTCGGCCGTGAGGAACCCGATGGGATCGGCAATGTCGATCAGCCGGTTGCGCTGGCTCAACACCATGTCATACTTCCCGGCCAGCAGATCCGGTTCGACGGCGGCATATTCCTTGGTCACGATGCTGACCGGAACACCCACGGCCTTCAGGTTGTCCTGGATGACGGTGGCGACGTCGGCAAACTCCGCGCGTTCGACGATGGCAATGACCTCGAGCGGGCGGTCGGCCGTGTAGCCGGCCTCGGTAAGCAGCTTCCGGGCATTCTCCACATCGAACTTCGGAGCGCCCGAGGCCTCGGTTGCCCACGGTTCAGACTGGGCGAACGGTCCGGTGGACGCGACTGCCGCACCCTCATAAACGCTGGATGCCAGGGATTCAAGGTCAAGCGCCGACGTGATGGCCTTGCGGAAGTTGACGTTGTCGAACGGCGCCTTGGCGTTGTTCATGTAGAGCGTCGCCGTCCGCGGGGAGTCAGCCTTGAGGACCTTGACGTTCGTGTCCGTTTCCAAGGAGGACAGCGCGGAGACCGGAATCGACATCGAGATGTCGGCTTCGCCCGTCCTCACCTGGGTGGCGCGGGTGGCGCCGTCGGTCACGAACCTGACCTCCGCCCCTGCCAGCTGGACTTCCCCACCCCAGTACGAGTCGTTGCGGTCCAGGGTCAAAGACTGCTTGGCCTTCTCCGAAACGGGAGTGAAGGGTCCGGTGCAGTGACCGAACGGGTCAACTCCCTGTCCGGTGAAGGCGGCGGGGGAGAGGATGCCGGTGTTGACGCTGGCCAAGCGATAGGGAACCAGCGGGCTTTCGGTGGGGGTGGTGATCCGCACGGTGCGCTGGTCAACGGCTTTGACCGAACTGACCACCTTGGGGTTGAAGGCGCGCGCCGGAACAGCGGCCTTCAGGACCCTGTCCAGCGATCCGACCACAGTGTCAGCCGTCAAGGCAGTTCCGTCCTGGAACTTCACTCCTTCGCGGACGGTGAAATCCCACTCCAGCGGCGAAACCTGCTTCCATTCCGTAGCCAGGGAGGGCACGATCTTGCCCCGCGATTCGTCGTACCGGGTCAGGGTTTCCAGGCAGCCGGAGAGCGAGAGGATGTAGGCAGCGTCACTTTCGAGGGCCCAGTTCGCTACCGGGGCGCGGAAGTTGTCCACGACGATCCGCTGGTTCTTGTCCACGGCGGGCGCTGACCCGGATGACGCGGTCCCCGTAAAGCCGCAGCCGGACAAAGACAGGACCGCCACGAGCCCTGCGGAAAGGGCAGACGGAAGCGAAAAACGCATGAAACCACCTAAGGTACGGGGAGCCTGCGAGCGGGTGCAGGCGAAGTTGGGGCAGCCCGGGTGCGCTGGGCCAGAACTAAGTGTAGGCTGCCCTAACTTTCAGACCAAAGAAGTGGTCAACCAACTTCCTTCATAAACGAACGCCAATGAGACCATCCCCACAGTTCTCCTACGCCTCCGCCACAGCCGGAGCGTTCCGGAAGTGGCCGACGGCGATGAGTACCGCCCCGGCGACGGCCCAGCCCCCGAGTATCAGCCAAGGGAACGCCGCCGACGCGTCCGGGAAGTAGGAGAGGTCCCGCAGGAGTGTTCCGGAGGCGCCGGGCACCATCCATTGGCCCACATCGCCCCAGGGAGCGGGGAGGAATTCCTTAGGCTGGGTCAGTGAAGACAGCGGGTTGCCCACGAACAGTGTGATGACCGCGCCGACTGCGATGCCCGCGCGCCCGATCAGGGCGTTGAGCCCCACGATGATCGCTGCCGTCGCAACAACGCCAAGGCCGATCGCTCCTGCGTTCGCCCAGTAGCTTCCTTGGAGGGTGTGGAACCAGCCCTGCAGGATGCCGGCGAGTCCAAGGCCTGCGATGGCGCCGTACGCCAGGATCGCGCCCAGCCGGCGCCAGGTCCCGGAGACGAGCAGCGAGATCAGGACGCCGCCGATCATGCCGCCCATGGCGAGGGGCAGGCCGGCGACGGCCAGGCCCGTGCCGCGTGGGTCGTCAGACGAAAGAGGTACGACGTCGGTGACGGCCACCTGGGGGACTGCTGCAGGCTGCGTGCCCTGCGCGGACTGGGGCGGGGCGCCCGTTGCCGCACCCTGGGCCGCCTGGGCCAGGGCGGCCTGAAGCTTGGCGATGACCTGGGCCTGAATCTGTGACTGCATTTGTGCGCCCATTTGCGTCAGTGCTTGGGATGCGACCGGGCTGCCCGCGCTGGCCACGAGGATCTCCGGAGAAGCGCCGAGGACGATCGCGCCATACACCTGGCGTTGCTTGATGAGGTTCACGGCGTCGTCGCGGCTGGAGGCCGTGCGCACATCGAGGGCGCCTGCTGGTGCCTGTGAGGTGATCTGGGCGATCTGCTCTGCGCTGCCGACGGCGGCAACGGGCAGGTTCTGGACCTTGGCGGTGACGCTTGGCCAGGCAAAGGCCAGCAGGACCGTGCAGACGGCGACGGCGGCGAGCAGGGCGGTGCGGAGTGCGTGGGGCCACGGGGTATGGGTACCTGTTGGTGGCTCCTGGCGGTGCTCCGGGGCTGCCGTGCGTTCGGTGGTGGCGGACATGGTGCGTCCTCTCGGGATCGTGCAAAAAGAATGTTCGTTCTTCATTTTTGACCCTCACCAGTGAAACGTCAAGAATGATCATTCGTTTTCTTTTCGGGTACGGTGGTCCCATGCCGAAAGTCAGCGAGGAACACCGTGCCGCGATGCGGGAGCGCATCCAGCGGGCCGCGCTCGCCTGCGTTGCCGAGAAGGGATTCTCGAACGTGGCCATGGGGGACATCATCGCCAAGGCCGGGCTCTCCGCCGGAGCCGTCTATGTTTACTACCGCAGCAAAGAGGAACTGATTGTCGACGCCGGCAGGCGGGTCTTCGAGGAACGCATGGCGGCACTCGAGCGCCTCAGCGCCCACCAACCCGTCCCACCGCCCCAAGACGCCGTGGTGTCACTCATGTCCGGCCTGATGGCCATGGACTTCTTCCCGGACGTCGCGGTGCAAGTGTGGGGCGAGGCCGTCCGGAACGACCAGCTTGGCGAAGTTGCCCAGAACATCCTCGTCCAAATCCGCGGGCACCTTGAGAACTACCTGGAGGCGTGGATCCGCACATCGCGGCCTGACGAGGACGCGGAGGCCACGGCCCGTTGCCTGGCCCCGGCCGTCATGGGGCTGATCCAGGGCTTTGCCATCCAGTCCGCCCTCGGCAAGGAAGGGACCGGTCCGGACTACCTCAAGTCCGCCCGGGCCATCCTCGCAAGCCTCTAAGCCCGCCTCCGGTTGGCCACCACAACACCACAACAGCGCGCCAAAACCTCTCCCCTTGGCGCCCCCGGACTCCTATGATCCGTGTATCGAACACACAACCTGAGGGGTGCACGTGACTGAAGCAACGCCCAACGAACAAGTGGTCAAGCGGCTGATCGACTGCATCAATGCCCGCGACATAGCCGTCATGGATGAGCTCTTCCACGACGACGCGATCATGCACTGGCCCCAATCCGGCGAGGTGGTGCGTGGGGCCGAGAACCGACGGGGAATCTACAACGCGTTCCCGCAACTGCCCACCATCACCCCGCGAAGGATGACCAGCGGAGGGGACCTGGTGGTTGCCGAGGCACTGCTGGACTATGCCGGCCCGCAATATGAGACGGTGTTCATCTTCGAATTCCGGGACGGCAAGATCGCCAAGGAAACGGCCTACTGGAGCGAAGCCTTCGAAGCACCGGAGTGGCGATCAGCGTGGGTCGATACGGAGTAGCCCTCAGCACGCCACGACATTGACGGCGAGGCCGCCGCGCGAGGTTTCCTTGTATTTGCTCTTCATGTCCGCGCCGGTCTCGCGCATGGTCTTGATGGCGGTGTCCAGGGAGACATGGTGGATGCCATCCCCACGCAGGCTGATCCGCGCGGCGTTGATGGCCTTGTTGCTGGCCATCGCGTTGCGCTCGATGCAGGGAATCTGGACGAGCCCGCCGACGGGATCGCAGGTCAGGCCAAGGTTATGCTCGATGCCGATCTCCGCCGCGTTCTCCACCTGCAGGGGGGTCCCGCCCAGAATTTCGCACAGTGCACCGGCGGCCATGGAACAGGCCGAACCGACCTCGCCTTGGCAGCCCACCTCAGCACCCGAAATGGACGCGTTGGTCTTGAACAGCACGCCGATGGCCGCTGCGGTCAGGAGGAACCTGACCACATGGTCTTCGGAGGCACCCGGAACGAATTTCATGTAGTAGTGCAGGACGGCGGGAATGATTCCGGCAGCACCATTGGTGGGCGCGGTGACCACGCGGCCGCCGGTGGCGTTCTCTTCGTTCACGGCCAGGGCGAACAGGTTCACCCAGTCCACGGCGCGCAGGGGATCGGTCGCGTCGTCTTTGGTCTGCAAATCGGCAAAGAGACGCGGCGCACGACGGCGGACCATCAGGTTTCCGGGCAGGTGCTCTTCCGTACGGCTACAGCCGCGCGAAACACACTCCTTCATGGTTTCCCAGATGCGCAGGAGTTCGGCGCGGGTGTCTTCTTCGCTTCGCCAGGCACTTTCATTGGCCAGCATGACGTCACTGATGGACATGCCTTCGCGCTCGCAGTGGTCCAGCAGTTCCTGTCCGTTGCTGAAGGGGTAGCGCAGGACCACGCTGTCCTGCGCTACCTGGCCCACTGCGTCCTCGTCCACCACGAACCCGCCCCCAACGGAGTAGAACACGCGCTCGGAGACGAGGTTTCCCTGACCGTCGAAGGCCTGGAAACGCATGCCGTTCGGGTGGGCCGGCAGGGACTGGCGCATATGCAGCACCACGTCCTTTGCCCGGTTGAAGGAAACCATCCGGCGGCCGGCCAGGAGGATCTTCTTCGCTTCCGTCGCCTCGGCCACCATGCGGTCCGCGGCCATGGGGTCCACCGTTTCCGGGAGTTCGCCCATGAAACCGAGGATCACGGCCTTGTCCGAGCCGTGTCCCTTTCCAGTAGCCCCCAACGAACCGAACAGTCCGGCGTGAACCCGATCAACGGCGTCGAGCTTTCCGTCCTGTTCCAGGGCGTCGACGAAGGTGCGGGCCGCGCGCATGGGACCCACCGTATGGGACGACGACGGGCCGATGCCGATCGAGAACAGGTCGAGGGCGCTCAATGCCATGGGATCCTCCAAGGGAGCAAAAGGGGCTGGATTCCCTTTCAACTGTGGAGGGTGGCGGCGCGCGCGTCCATCGGGAATTAGTGAAACAACCGTCAAGCTGCGCTTAACGATCAGGCTGTGGGTCGGGCCTCGGTGGCGGTCCGGAGTTCCTCGATGACGGCGGCAATGGCCGGAGCGGCCTTGCCTGCCGCCCGGTACAGGATGATGATGTTGCGGCCGCAGCTCGGATCGACGCGGCGGACCTGGAGATCCTGGGTCTCGCGGCCAAGATTCAGCTCGCTCATCAGGGCCACCCCCAGTCCGCCACGGACCAGGCCCAGCGTAGCCATCAGGTTCCGGCAGTTGGCGATGACCTTGGGAGTGAAGCCGGCTTCGCGGCACGTCTGCAGCACGAATCGTTCAAAAACGCTGCCTTCCTGGTCCAGGACCCAGCTTTCGTGGGCGTAGTCGGGAAGGCTGACGGGCGAGCCGTTGTCCGGTACGGGGCGGTCCCGCGGGAGGACCAGGATGATCTCGTCGCGGGCCAAAACAGTCTTCACCAGGCCTTCGTCCTGGATCTCGCTGAGGTCGTCCACCACGGCGATATCAATGTTTCCGGCGCGGAGTTGGGCCACGCTCTCGGACGGTTCGAGGTCCGAGATGGTGACGTCCAGCCTCGGATAGGCCGCCTGCAGGGACATGACAGCCGAGGGAAGCACGGTGCTGCAGAAACTCGGGAACGCGCTGATGGCCAGGCGGCCGCGGACGTCGGTCTGGAATTTCTTCAGGGTGGCTTCGGCGGCTTCCACTTCCGAGGCGATCCGGCCAAAGTGCTCCACCAGCAAGGCGCCCGCCTCGGTCAGCCTGACCTTCCGGCCCGTCCGGACCAGCAGCGCGAGGCCGGCCTCCTTCTCGAGCACGGCCAATTGCTGGCTGACGGCTGAGGTCGTCATGTGCAGCTTGGCAGCGGCGGCGGTCATGGTGCCCTCAAGCTCAAGGGTCTTGAGGATATGCAGGCGTCGGATGTCCAGCACTGACGCTCCCTTCGGTTGTCCAACTAGGTCGCACTTCGCGTCGTTCCCAGCGCTGGGAACGACGCGAAGTGCGACCTAGTTGGGTTTAGCTCTACTTAACCGCAATCCTTGTTACGGAGTGAAGGGATGGACGAACCCGAGCGTGGCCCTTCCCTGGTCATCGATGACGTGGCCTAGGTGTTTGCTCATCCGGAAGACCACACTTCGGTCCACAATCCGGGCGCTCGGAACCGCCGCTTCAAGGGCTGCTTCGAAGCGCATCACATCGGTCATTTCCCGCAGCCATACGGCCACCACAAGGTTGTATTGGCTTGCCACCGCCAAAGCCGTGCGGGCCTCCGGAATCTGGGCCATGAGCCCGCGCATTTGCTGGATGTGCTTGGCCGCGGTCCGCACGAAATACCAGGCGTAGACAGGCCAGCCCGTGACACTGCGGGCTACGTCCGTGCGTAGCCGCAGCCGTCCGTCGGCCCGCAGTCGGGCCAGTCCGTCCGCGACGCGTTGTTCGCTGAGCCCGTGTTCAGCGGCGATGCGGCTCACGGGACGGCGCCCGTCTTCCAGCAGGCAGTGCCGGAGGGCGTATTCGACGTCGGGATGTACAGTCCGCGGGGCGCGGGCGCGCGGTGGCTTGGGCTTGGCCACCTTGCCGGCTTCTGCGGGGGTGAGCGCACGCAATCTCCAGGCCGAGGCTTCCATGATCATTTCGGTGACCAGGTGCGTCTGTGTGTTCCGAACGCCATCAAGGGCGCCGATCTGGTTTGTCACCACATCCCAAATCGCCAAAGGGTTCTCTCCGAGGCACGTGGCCAGCAGGTCCCGGCCACCGGACGTGTGGTCCAGTGTCATCACAGCCGGAATCTTGATGAGCTCCTGCGCCACCTTCGCTGTGTGTTGGGGCATGCAGGTGATATCAACCAAGGCACTTGCCCCTTCGGTGAAGATCCCCGTCACCCAGGCAAGTCCCCTTTCCCGGAGGGATTCCCAGCGCCGTGAAAGTGTCACGGCATCCACGCCGAGAACGGGCGAAAGTTCGGCCCACGAGGCGCGCCCTTCGATCTGCAAGGCATGGATGATGCGCTCTTCAAGGGGATCGAGCATGTATTCCTGCATATCAGCAAGATAATCCATGGAAAGCTTCAATTTCATCCATCGGAAACACGGCCCTTCCATCATGGAGTGATCCCGTTCACTTCTCATCACATCGGAGCGCATATGCGTACAACTGCGCAGAAATCCACCGCTGCCGGAGCCGTCGGCTTCCTGGTTGTCATGGAGCTTGGCAGCGGCATCCTGCAAGGCTGGTTGAGTCCCTTGTTTTCATCGATCGGAGAGCACCACGGTGTTTCGGCCGCCTCGTTGAACTGGATCAGTGCCGCCTACTTGCTGGCGACTGTCCTGGTTGTTCCCCTCCTGTCCAAGCTTGGCGACATCCACGGGCACAAACGGGTCCTCATGATCGCCACGGCAATCGTCGCAGCCGCGTCCGTCCTGGTCGCGTTCGCGCCGAACTACGAACTGTTCCTGGTGGGCCGCGCCATCCAGGCACCCTTGGCAGTGTTCCTGCCCTTGGAATTTGCCATCGTCCACCAGCGTGACTCGGAACGGTCGGGCCGAAGCATCGGCAGGCTCGTCGCCGCGTTGACCCTCGGTGCCACGATCGGTGGCTTCTTGTCCGGCATCATCCTTGACGCCGTCGGCAGCCTCTCCCTGACACTGCTTTTCCCGGCGATCTTCATGGCCCTGTGCATCCCCGGCATCGCCATCTTCGTCAAGGAAACCCCGCTTCGCAGCCAAGGCAAGGTGGATTACCTCGGCGCGGTCCTGCTCGGTGGCGGCCTGGTGGCCGTCCTGGGCGGTGCGTCCAACCTGGCCACCTGGCCCCCGTTGACTGTAGGCATCGCCATGATCGTCGGCGTGGCACTGCTCGCGGGCTGGGTAGTGTCCGCCCGTCGCATCAAACACCCGTTGGTGGACCTGAACATGCTGCTCCGCGGAGGCATCGGCCTGCCGATCGTGGTGGCCTTCCTGTTCGGCGCACAGCTGTTCGGAGCCCAGGCCCCGATCTCGGTCTACCTGCGTTCCGATCCAGCGACGCTCGGATTCGGTTTCGGCGCCGCCGCGTCCGCCGCCGGAATCCTGCTCAGCATCATGGCGCTGGCCGCGTTCCTCGGAGCCACCTTCGCAGACCGCGTATCCCGCATCCTGGGTGGCACACGGACGGTCGCTTTCGGCGGACTCCTCGGAGCCGTGGCCTACCTGCTCATGATTCTGGCACCCGGAACCTTGGTCACCTTCACGGTGTGGCTGGTGCTGGCCGGCCTCGGCACGGGCATCGTCAGTGGAACACTTCCCACGCTGGTGGTGCAGCGTGCGGCGGCCGATTCGGTGGGCATCGCGTCCGGTCTCTACAACACCGCCCGGACTGCTGCCGGCGGCGTTGCCGGAGCACTCTTTGCCCTGCTCATGTCCGCCCTGGCCGCACCCGCAACCACCGGTGTCCGCGTGGACACGCAGTTCTCCTTCCACGCCGTCTGGTGGATCTGCGCCGGACTGTGTGTCCTCTTCGCCATCGCAGTGCTCTTCATCCGCCAGGCCAAGGCGGCGTCCGAAACCGCTGAGCCCCGGACCTCCGGGCAGCAGGACTCCGCCACCGACCAGGCCCTGGAACCCGCCAACTGAACCTCAACAGAGAAGGAAAGAAACAATGACCGTTTCGATTGATATCACCTCCAAGGAAACCCTGCGCGACGCCGTACGCGAGGCCGCGACCGCCGTCGTACCTTCCATCCTGGAACTCAGCCACAAGGTGCACGCGCTGGCCGAGATCTCCTGGGAAGAGCATGAGTCGGCGGCGGCTGTGGCCGCGGTGCTGCGCGACGGCGGCTTCGACGTCACCGAACGTGCGTACGGAATTCCGACGGCGTTTGAGGCCACGTACGGTTCGGGCGAACTGACCGTGGTGATCTGTGCCGAATACGATGCCCTGCCCGAAGTAGGCCACGCGTGCGGCCACAACATCATCGCGGCGGCGGGTGTCGGAGCGGCCCTTGCGCTCAAGCCCGTAGCCGATGCCGCCGGACTGCGTATCAAGGTCCTAGGCACTCCCGCCGAAGAGCACGGCGGTGGCAAGGTTTCGCTCCTGCAGGCTGGGGCCTGGGAGGACGCCGCGTTTTCGCTCATGGTGCACGGAATGACGGGGGTGGAGCGCAGCGCCACGGCCTTCAGCATGGCTGCCGTGGAACGCTTCGAGGTGCAGTTCAAGGGCAGCGAAGCCCACGCGGCCGGTGCTCCCGACAAGGCCATTAACGCAGGTGCCGCAGCGAGCCTGGCGTTGATGAACATGGCCGTGTTGCGCCAGCACCTGCCGGAGAACGCGAACACCAACGCCTTCATCTCGCACGGCGGCGGCGCCACCAACGTGATCGCCGGGGAATCCACTGTGCAAGTGGAGGTGCGCGCCGGGGACGTTGACGTGTGGCGGGACCTCAAGCGCCGCGTGCTCGCCTGCTTCGAAGGTGCGGCCATCGGCACCGGATGCACCTGGACCCATCGGCAGACCGAACACCCGTACGCTCCGATCGACACGCATGCCGGGCTGGGCCGACTGTGGGACAACAACATGGAGGCTTTGGGCCGCCCGGTGGACCACACGCCTGTTTTCGGTGGCGGATCCTCGGACATGGGCAATGTTTCCCAGGTCCTCCCGGCTGTCCACGGCATGGTGGTGGTCCGCAACAGCACCGCCGTTCCGCACCACCCGGACTTCACCGCCGACGCCATCACGCCCGAGGCCGACGACGCCGTCGTGGACGGGGCTACGGTCCTGGCGTTGACCGTGCTCGACGCGGCGCTCGACCCGGCTTTGCGTGCCGAACTCCTGGAACTGCAGGCCGCGCGGGAGCCCGGTGCGACGACGAGCACGCTGAAGGCCTAGCGCCGCGCGGCTGTAGCCGGCCAAAAGTACGATGGCGGCCTCGCTGTGGTGAGGCCGCCGTCGTCGGACCGTTCAGCTTTCAACTACAGTCCATACTCCTCATCGGTTACGTGCTCCAACCAAGTCACCACTTGCCCGTTTGCGTCGGCCTCCTGGAGGGCGACGTGGGCCATGAACCTGTCGTTCGTCGCCCCGTGCCAGTGCTCCTCGCCCGGTTCGATATATACGACGTCGCCGGGTCGGATTTCCTGGACTTCACCGCCGCGGCGGGCGACCCAGCCGATGCCGTCGGTCACGTACAGCGTCTGGCCCTTGGGGTGGTGGTGCCAGGCGGTGCGTGCTCCCGGGGCGAACCGGACGTGGGCGCACCCGATGGCCGTCTGCTCATCTGGGGTTCGGATCGAGTCGATCTGCACCGTGCCCGTGAACCATTCCGCAGGTCCGGCTCCGGTTTGGCCGCCGTTTTGGGTGTATTTCATTGAATTCCTCCTCGCTGGGAAACGTAAATTAAGGCCGCAGCAACACCTTGATGGCCCGGCGTTCGTCCATGGCTTTATACGCCTCGGGGGCCTCGTCCAGCGGAAGCTCCAAGTCGAAGACTTTGCCGGGGTTGATCTCGCCCTTGAAGATCAAGTCGATCAGTTCGGGCAGGTAGTCGCGCACTGGTGCCGGTCCGCCGTGGAGGTGGACGTGGGAAGAAAACAATTCCCGGCCGGGGAGTTCCACGTCGTGGGAAACCCCCACGTAACCGACGTGTCCGCCCCGGCGCGTGGACCGGATGGCCTGCATCATGGATTCCTGGGTGCCGACGGCCTCGATCACCGAATGTGCACCCAGACCGTCCGTGAGTTCCTTGATCTTCTCCACGCCCTCATCGCCGCGTTCTTCAACAATGTCCGTGGCACCGAATTCGCGGGCTAAGGCCTGGCGCGAGGCGTGGCGGGACATGGCAATGATGCGTTCGGCGCCCATGTGCTTTGCGGCCAGGACGGCAAGAAGCCCGACGGCGCCGTCCCCCACCACCGCGACGGTCTTGCCGGGGCCCACTTCGGCAGCCTTGGCGCCGAACCAGCCGGTCCCCAGGACGTCGGAGGCGGCCAGCAGCGAGGCGACCTTGCCGGCGTCGGGCATTTCCGGGGTGGCAACCAGGGTGCCGTCCGCGAGGGGCACGCGCAGGTATTCTGCCTGGGCGCTTCCCACGCCTTCGCGATGGATGCAGCCCGACTGGTAACCGGACAAGCAGATCTCGCAGGTGTTGTCCGAGGCGTAGAACGAGCCCACCACGAACTGCCCAACCTGGACGTTGACAACTGAATCGCCAACCTCCTCCACGATCCCGACGTACTCGTGGCCCATCGGTCGGGGTTCATCGATGGTGTCGGCGCCACGGTATGGCCACAGGTCGGAACCGCACACGCAGGCCGCCACCAGTTTGATGACGGCATCAGTGGGTTCCTGGATGGTCGGCTTGTCTCGTTCCTCCACCCGGACATCGCCGGGTGCATGGATGATTGTTGCGCGCATCAGCACGTCTCCGTTCCCTAGGTTCCTCTACTAAACCCCGTGCGGCGAAAGTTAGCGAGGGTACGGCGGGTACGGGTTATGGCAGTACCTCCCACCATTACCCGCGCGGGACCTAGGCTGGGGCGCATGGCAAAGATCCTCATCACCGGTTCCAGCGACGGCCTGGGGCGCGGTGCCGCTGAAGCGTTGCTCGACGACGGCCATTCAGTGGTGGTGCACGTCCGCACCGAAGCGCGGCTCGTGGCTGTCGACGATCTGCTCGAGCGCGGCGCGGAGGCGGTGGTCGGCGATCTCGCCCACACCGACCAGATGCGCGATCTGGTCCGGCAAGCCAACGAGCTGGGCCGTTTCGATGCCGTCATCCACAATGCCGGCGTCCTTGATGGCTCTTCGGTGTTGCCGGTGAACGTCGTAGCGCCGTATCTGCTGACCGCCGGGATGGAGCCACCGGACCGGCTGGTCTATCTCAGCAGTGGCATGCACCGGGGCGGCCGTCCGGATCTTCAGGGGATCGAATGGAGCGGAGCGCGGGCGAGCCGTTCCTATTCGGACAGCAAACTGTTCGTCACCACCCTCATGGCCGCAGTTGCACGGTTGTGGCCCGAGGTCTCGACGCACGCTGTGGACCCCGGCTGGGTGCCCACACGCATGGGCGGTGCCGGCGCCCCCGATGACCTGCGCCTGGGCCACCTCACGCAGGTATGGCTCGCCGCCGGGTCAGCGCCGGAGGCTCAGGGAACCGGCCAGTATTGGTATCACCAGAAGGTGCGGGAGCCGCACCCGTCGGTCCACGATCATCGGTTCCAGGACGCGCTGCTCAGCTCGCTGTCCGAACATACGGGGGTCTCCATCCGGCCGGAGCAGCCCGCCGCTGTTTCCAACTGAGCCACAAACAACGACGGCGGATGGTCGCCTTGGTGACCATCCGCCGTCGGGCGTTCCTAGCCGATGCGGGACGCGTCCGTGAGCCGGTGGAACGATCGGTCGTGATAGACCAGCGGCTCAGTGGTCCCCGGTGCGCCGTGGATCTCCAGCACCTCCGCGGCCAGCAGAATGGATGCTCCCACCGGCACGCGGTGGGTGATCCGGCACCGCAAGGCCCACGGTGCTGCCCGGAGCAACGGCTCCCCCGTGGGCAGCGTGACCCAGTCCATGCCAGCGGTGAAGCGTTCCGTCCCTGGCCGGGAGAAGGTGTTCACCAGTTCCAGCTGGGCGGCATCCATCATGTGGACCACCACTGTTTCGGCCTGGATGAGCTGTTCCGCCGATCTGCTGCCGGACAAAGAGAAGGAAAGTGCCGGAGGATCGGCGGACACGGAAGCAACCGAGGACGCGGTGAGCCCCACGGGACCCCGTTCGCCGGCCGCGGTCACCACTGCCACACCGGCGGGATGGGTGCGGAATGCGCTGCGGAAAAGGTGGTGTGTTGTGTCGGCCGGGGCGCTGGAGAGGGGCATAACCTGTGCTTTCGTTGCAGGCCCTGGGATTCCGGAGCCTCTCCTACCCTAAAACCTCAACATTTGTTGAAGTCTAATCCGTGCGGCAGGGGCTGCCTCGGCCGTACGTGGAAACGAAGGTGGGTGGTGGCGGCCTGGGGCTCATGCTTCAAGTTCCAGGGATCCCTTCCGGCCTGTGTTGGGCAGGGCCAGCAAGCAAAGAATGCTCACCACGGCGGTCGCGGCCAGGTAAAGGGCGACTGGATCCGTGCTTTTCCCGCTCGTTGCGAAGAGGGCCGTAGCAATGACCGGCGCCAGGCCTCCACCCAAAACGTTGCCGAGTTGGTAGCCCAGGGAGATGCCGCTGTAGCGGACGCCGGTCCCAAAGAGCTCGGCGAAGAACGCGGCCATGGGTGCGTGGATGGCTGCGGAGCCACTGTAGGCAACGACAACGGCCGCCAGAATGACGCCGGTGTTGCCGGTGCGGACCAGCGGAAACAATGCAAAGGCAAAGACCACCAGGAAGACCCCGCCGAGAAGCATCACTGGTTTCCGGCCGATCCGGTCGGAGAGCGCTGCCCAGGCTGGAACAGTGACAACCTGCAGGAGAAGGCCGAGCATCGAGGCGTTGAGCAGCAACGTGCGGGGAAGCGCCAGTTCCTGCGTGCCGTAGCTGAGGAGGAACGTGAAGACGACGTAGACGAACGTCGAATAGCCGATCAGCGCTCCCGTGGACAACAGGATGGCCTTGGGTTGCTTGCGGATAACCTCCACCACCGGGAGCCTCGCCGGCTTTGAAACGCCTTGGTTCTTGAGGAATGCCGGTGTTTCGTCGATGCCAAACCGGACCAGGAGGCCGACCGCGCCAATGACGATGCTGGCAAGGAAGGGCAGCCGCCAGCCCCAGGCAGCAAAGTCGTCTTTGGGCAGCGCACCCAGCAAGGAGAACGCTCCGGTTGCCAGCAGTGCGCCGATGGACACGCCCAGGATGGTCCAGCTTCCGTAGAACCCCCGCTTGTTGGCGGGAGCATGTTCGATGGCGATCAGCGCGGCCCCGGCAAACTCGCCACCCGCGGCGAATCCCTGGATGAGCCGCAGGAGGACCAGGATGATGGGCGCCCAGATCCCTATCTGGGCGTAGCCGGGAAGCACGCCGATAAGAACGGTGCCGCCACCCATGCAAACAAGGGTCAGGAGCAGCATCTTCTTGCGCCCGAGCCGGTCTCCAAAATGCCCGATGATGATTCCGCCAAGTGGCCTGGCAAGAAAACCTGTGGCGAAGGTGGCCAAGGACAACAGTGTGCCGATGACTGGGTCCGTGGCCGGGAAGAACACGGCGTTGAAGACCGTTGACGCTGCGATCGCGTAGGCCAGGAAGTCGTAGTACTCGATCGCCGTGCCGGCGCAGGACGCGACGGCAAGTTTGCTGAGTGATGGGCGGGATTCCGGATTCTGGTTCGAGACAGTCTCGGCGGAGATCGTTTCCTTCACAGTTCACCTCGTTTGTTTGTATGCGCAGGCGTCATTGCCCGGGCGCAGGGGGTAGTGATCAGCCGAAAACCAGGCCCGGCCGCTGTTCCATGGCTTGTTGCAAGCTTCCGAGAACGGAAGCGGCCATTTCCGTGCCGGAGACACCTTTCATGGGCTGCTCCTTGACGACGTGAAGGCGCGACCCGTCGGCTCCCGCGGCGCTCGTTTCCAGGCGTCCCACGGTTGCGTCAGGGTCACTGACCAGCCGCGCGCGGCAATGATCCAGACCCACCGTTGCCAGCGCGTACGTCACCATGGCGTTGACGTTCCTTGGGTACAGTGCGGCGATTCCCCGCACGGGTCCGTCGTAGAGGACCACCCGCCCGTCCGCGTTCCCGGGTGCCGGCTCCAGGCTGGACGGGGACTTCACGAACTCGATGGTCGCCGACTCCCATTGCTGGGGCAGGTAGCTTTCGACGCCCACCAGGGCTCCATGCGGCAGGATCAGCCGCGTCCCATGCTTTGTTGCCGTTTCGGCCAGAACCTGCCGGACGTCGTCGTCCACCAGGGCGCCGCACGAAAGGACCATAAGGTCCGATGTCCTGAGGATCCGCGCGCCGTGTTCCTTGACTACGTCGGGATGGGCTGCCTCGACCACAAGATCGGTTTCGCGAAGTTCGTCATCAGTGGCCACGGTGGTTGTGGCAATCCCAGCGCCCAGTGAGCGCCCCTGGACGAAGGTCAACTGGTGGCTCGCCGCCTGCAAAACGTACGACGCAATGCTTGTTGCAATTCCGCCGCCGCCAATTACGCCGATTCCCGCCACAATCGCTCCTGATCTCTGCTGAAAGTCGCCGCTCGTTCAACGGCAGATGGTTAAATCTAGCTTTGGTCTCCGTATGACGGAATAGATTGGTCTAGTATTCCTTTATGCGGAATTTAATGGTGATGAACCCGTGAGTGACACCCTGCAATCAGTTCAACAGGCCCTTCGAATCCTCGACTCCCTGCAAACCAGGTCCGAGCTCGGAATTACTGACGTAGCCAAGGAACTCGGGTGTGCCATGTCCACAGCGCACCGGCTGATCTCCACGTTGGCCGAGGCCGGTTACGTGCAGAGAGTCACCACCGGCAAAAAATACCGACTCGGTCCAGCCATGTTGGGTGCCAACGACGCATCGGCCATCGAGCACTGCATCGAAAAGGCGCAGTCACATATGGAGAGCCTGCGTGATGTATCCGGTGAGACCGTCCAACTGGCCGTTCTGCACAAGGCGTCGATCCGCTTCGTTGCCGGCGTCGAGTCCCGAAACATCATGCGCGTGACAAGCCGCGTGGGGACGTTGATGCCTGCCAACGCCACGGCCTCCGGAAAGCTGCTCCTGTCCCTTCGGGACGAGGCCGAGTTGGCCAGTCTCTATGCGGACGGCCTGCCCGCTGCCCTGACGACGGCGGGCACGACGTCGATGGAGCGGTTCCTGGCGGAGGTACGCCGGGTCCGCGAGCAGGGCTTCGGGCAGAGCATCAACGAGGTGGAACCTGGAGTAGCTGCGCTCGCGGTTGCGGTGAAGCGTCCGAAGGGCAGGACTCTTTGCGCACTCACCGTCAGCGGTCCGTCGTCGCGCTTCGGGGCGAATGAACGCCCCGGAAACCCATCTGGCCAGACACTTCTCGAGGAGCTCCGGGCCCACGCGGACAGGATCTCCGCTGAGCTGACCTTCTGATGCCTTGGTAGGCCCATGCTGGGGGCACCGGCCTATCCACATAGCCACGATGAACCCATTGCCCTCCCCATCCCACGATGGTTCGATGGGACTCATGGCAACCCCAAATACCGCAGAGAGTTATGTCTTGGCGATCGGGACCAAAAAGGGTCTGTGGCTGGCAACCAGCCCTGACCGCAAGAATTGGTCCCTCTCCGGCCCGCACTTCCTGATGAACGAGATACCGAGCATCGGGATTGACACGCGGGACGGCAAAACACGGATCATGGTGGGCGTCCGTTCCGAGCACTGGGGACCCACCGTCGCACATTCGGATGACCTTGGCTCCACATGGACCGAGCCTGACAATGGCGCCATCACGTTTCCCGACGGCACCGACGCCGCCCTGGAACGCATTTGGCAGATCTATCCCGACGCCGACTCCCGCCCTGGCGTCGTCTGGGCCGGTTGCGAGCCGATCTCGGTCTGGAAATCCACCGACGGCGGCGAGCACTTCGAGCTGAACCGTGGGCTGTGGGACCACCCGCATCGCAGCGAGTGGGGTGCCGGCTACGGTGGCGCGGCCGCACACTCGATCGTCGTGGACCCTTCCGGCGAGCAGGTCCACATCGCCATGAGCACCGGTGGCGTCTACAGATCGCTCGACGGCGGCACCTCCTGGGAGCCCCGGAACAAGGGCATCTCGGCCTACTTCATGCCCGATCCCAACCCGGAGTTCGGCCAGTGCGTCCACAAGATCGCGGCCGACGCCACGGTAGAAGGGCGCTTGTACGCCCAGAACCATCACGGCGTGTACCGCACGGACGACAACGGGGAGAACTGGAACTCGATCGCCGAGGGACTCCCGGCCGACTTCGGATTCGTGATGCTGACCCACCCGCGCCGTGAGGGCACGGCCTGGGTGATTCCGCTGAAGGCCGACGGTGAACGCATCCCGCCGGACAGCAAGTTGAGTGTCCACCGCACCGAAGACGCAGGCAACACCTGGACGGAGTTGCACATGGGACTTCCGGACCACGAGTACAACGCGGTGCTGCGTGACGCTGCGGCCGTGGACACCGGTGATCCCGTTGGCGTGTACTTCGGAACCCGCGGCGGGTCCGTCTATGCCAGCGCCGACGAGGGCGGAACCTTTACCGAAGTCGCCTCACACCTGCCGGACGTGCTGTGCGTGAGGGCCGCCGTCGTGGTTGGAAACCCGGCGGGCGTGGAAGCGCCGCTGGCAGCCGCCGAAGAGACGGTGCTGGCGGAGGCGGCTGAGATCGTGGAGACAGCCGCGAAAGCAGCAGGGACGCCCGAAGATACTACCGGCGCCCCGGCACCGGCCTAGGTCCATTGTGGCTGACATAACGGTCCTGCTGCCTGGTGTCCTGCAGCCTCTCGTCGGCGGACAGTCCTACCTGACTGCGTCCGCCGACGGGGCTGTGACCGTTGGACAGTTGCTGGACACTGTGACCGGTGAGTATCCGGTTCTGGCCCGGCGATTGCGTGATGAAACCGGTGCGCTCCGCCGTTTCGTGAATATTTACGTGAACGGTGACGAGGTCCGGCGACTCAAGGGGCTTGATACGGAAGTTTCTGGCGGCCAGGAGGTCTTGATTATCCAGTCCGTGGCCGGCGGCTGAGCGGGTGCCTGGGTAGGGCACGTGCCCAAAACTCAGAGCGAAGGGGTCAGGCGACGCGCCAAACGCTGCATTCGTCGGTATTGATGGCTTTCCTCATCCCGGAGACGCGGTCCATGATCCAGACAACGCCAATTCCCGGCGCTGTTTCCTGGACGAGTCCGCGACGGATCACAACATCGTCGTAGGCCGGTCCCACGGACATGCGGGCCTCGATTTCGTCTCCGCGGTGAAGCTGGCTGATCGCGCGTATACGTGTTATTTGAGTTTTGACTTCCTTCAGCATGGTGTCCTCCTGGCTGGAGCTGGTGCCTGCACTTGCCGGCTATTCCAGTGTGGCGGGGCATTGTTGCCGGGGTATTTCGGCATGGTTAGGGTCCGGTTAGCATTGGGCGCTGCCCGAGTTTCGGGAAATGCCCGACGCCGGAACGCGTCACCGGCGGGGTGACGCGCCGACGCTCGGCCCGCAGGTCCGCCGCAGTCAGCGGGGCCGGTTGTAGCCTGATCTCGGTTCTTGAGACTCACGGGAACCGAAGGCTCGGTCTCTGGGAGATTCCATGGGTTTGCTGCGGCGTGCAATTGCGGTTTCCACGGGCTTGGTGGTTTTCGCCACCGGCCTGCTTTTTGTCCAGGCCCCGGCAACGGCCGTGCCGCTGCCCAGCCCCGATAATCCGAACGTCAGATTCGTCGAGGGCACACCGCACTCGGATCACGTCTTCGAGACGCCGCCCACGGTTCCGCCGCGAGCCACCCAAGGATCTACCGACGTCGAAAGCCGCCTCAGCGACGGTGTGGCCGCGGCGGGTCCCAACGGTGACATCCGGATCCGGCTGGTCACCGCGAAACTGGCCGACAATACCAACACGGTGTCCATGAGCGGAGCCGAGCAGGCAGTGGCAGCCACCAGTGGCTACTGGAGGGCGATGACGGCGGGCCGGCTGTCCATGACCGTGGACTCCCGGGTGGCCGGATTCCAGTCGAGCGCCCGATCCACGGACAGCTACGGCACCATCATTTCCACGATCACCAGCGAGTTGAAATGGTCGGCGAGCCCCTACACGGCGCTGGTCATCTTCATCCCAACCTCCACCTTGTCCGGCAACGCATTGGGTGCCGGTTACAGCAGCGGAAGCTACAGCGGCCGGGTGCTGATGCCGCAGCTCAGCAGCTTCTCCAGCAACGTAATGACGCACGAGTTCGGGCACGTGATCGGCCTGATGCACGCTGACGCCCTGCAGTGCGGAAGCGGTGTGCCGGATGTCGGGACGGACAGCAGCGGCAGGTTCACGGACCCGTCCTGCTACATCCGTGAATATGGGGACACCACGGACATCATGGGTGCGGCTCAATATGCGCAGCCCGTGGTGAGTTCGTCGTTCTGGGACTACGCGGGCTTCGGTCGGGGCGACGAGATCCGGGACGTCGGGGTAGCCGGCGGAGTCAAGAGCTACACCCTCAAACCGTGGGGCGGAACCGACGCGCAGCGGGCCATCAAGTTCACGGACCCCGTGAGCAAGGAGGTCTACTACCTCGAACTGCGGCAGCCGGTGGGCTACGACAGCTACCTCTCCGCGGCGGGCCGTGAGGGCAACCGCGGCGTGAAGATCGTCCAACGTGGGGGCGCGACCATCGCGTCGTCGCTGATACTCATGCCTTCCACTATCCCGTTCACCGAACCCTGGTACGCCAAGAACCACGCGTGGCAGGCCGGCAGCACCTTCACTACCTACACCGGCACCCAGGTCACCATCAACGCGGTCTCCAGCACTTCCGCCACGGTCACCATCAATGCCGATCCGAAACTCAAGACCCGCATGCGCTTCTCGGCAGGGGATTTCGACGGCGACAAGCTCCCCGACGTGATCTCCCGCGAGGCTGATGGCTCACTTCTTCTCTTTGGCGGCCAGTCCGGGAACCGGCTGAAAGATCCGGTGCAGATCGGATCGGGCTGGGGCATCTTCAACGCAGTCCTCGGCACGGCCGACTTCAACGGTGACGGCTTCGCGGACATCCTGGCACGGGCCAGTGACGGCGGACTGTGGCTCTACCCCGGCAACGGCAAGGGAGGATTCCTCACGCGGAGCCAGGTGGGCTCAGGCTGGCAGGGTTTCTCGCAGATTGTGGCCGTGGGCGATTTCGATGGCGACTCGCGCAACGACCTCCTTGCCGCCGGTAACGATGGACGCTTGTGGCTCTATCCGGGCAACGGCTCCGGTGGCTTCCTGGCCGCGACGCAGATCGGGCAGGGCTGGGATGTCTTCACTACTCTCGCGCCGGCTGGTTCCTTCGGCGGCGGCATTTCCGGACTCCTCGCCCGGGCCAGCGACGGGACGCTCTATGTCTACCCCGGCGACGGCGAGGGAGGCTTCCGGCCGCGTGCCGCCGTCGGAAGTGGTTGGAACAGTGCCGGCGACATCATCGGCGGTCCAGACCTGACGGGCGACAAGTCCGCGGATGTGCTGGCCGCCGCGTCGGGCGGCGGCATGACCCTGTACCCGGGTGACGGTAGCGGCTTTGCTGGCCGGATTGCCATCGGTGCCGGCTGGTCCGCGTTCAGCCAGGTCTGGGAGGCCGGTGATTTCGACGGCGACGGCGTGGCTGACGTCCTGGCGCGCGGCAAGGACGGGGTTCTGTGGCTTTACCCGGGGAACGGTTCGGGGGGTTTCCTGCCGCGCAAGCAGATCGGGACGGGGTGGAACATGTTCACCACGGTGCTCAGTGCCGGCGATTTCGACGGCGATTCCCGTCCCGATTTGGTGGGGCGGGCCCCTGACGGGACGTTGTGGCTCTATCCGACGGACGGGAAGGGGCAGTTCCTGGCGCGGAAGCAGATCGGTACGGGGTGGCAGTGGTTCACACAAATGCTTGCCCCCGGCGATTTCACCGGTGACGGAAAGCCGGACATCGTGGCGGCGTCCTCGGATGGAACGTTGTGGGCCTACCCCGGGAATGGCAGCGGCGGGTTCCTGCCCCGGAAACAGATCGGCTCCGGCTGGGACATGTTCAATCTGGTGCTGCAGGCCGGCGACTTCAATGGCGATGGCCGGGAGGACATCCTGGGCCGGAGCAACGATGGTGGATTGTGGCTCTACCCGGGCGACGGATCCGGTGGCTTCCTGTCGCGCTCCTTCCTTGGATCGGGGTGGAACATGTTCTCCAGCATCGCGGCGCTGGGCAACGGATTTACCGGCACTGGTGACCCGTCAGTGGTGGGGGTAGCCGGGGATGGCTCCTTGTTGCTGTACTCCGGGACCGGCGCAGGCAAGTTCAAGCCGGTGGCCCTGAATCCGCGGTAGTCCCGCCAGCATTCCTTCGCCTACTCGCGCTGCGTGCTCCGCAATCAGGTTGCGCGGGACGCTGAAATGCCCGGCATGTTGGGGAACATGCCGGGCATTTCTGTGTGTCGTCACTGGTGGGCGCTCCCAGGAGCCGGGAAGGAGCGCTCCTCCGTTACAGGCTGGACTACTTGTGCAGGCCGAGTTGGGCCGTCGGGACCTTTGCGGATTCACGGGCTGTCAGGGCGGAGACGGCGGCGATCACGCAGATGATGCCGCTGAAGATGGAGATCTGGACCCATCCGCCGGCCTTGGTTCCGCCCATGGCCGTAACGATTGCCGGAGCGAAGCCTGCCATGAGGAAGCCGAGCTGCGTGCCGATGGCCAGGCCGGAGAAACGGACCTTGGTGCTGAACATTTCTCCATAGAACGACGGCCAGACGGCGTTGGCTGCGGCATAACCGAACGAGAAGAACACGATGGAGACCAGGAACATCAGCGGCACATTGCCGCCTTCGAGGGTCAGGAGGAAGACCGGTGTCATGATGGCGCTGGCCAGGGCTCCGTAGACGAACACGGGCTTGCGGCCGATCTTGTCCGCCAGCATGCCGAACAGGGGCTGGGTGCCAAGTGCCACGATGTTGGCCGCAACCACGAGCCACAGCGTAATGGTGCTGTTTACGTGGGCTACGTCCTGGGCGTACTTGATGGCCAGGGTTCCGAACACCGTGCTGACGGCGGCGATGAAGGCGCAGCACACCACGCGGAGGACGTCGCGCCAGTGCAGCTTCAGGAGGTCGGCGATGGGAAGTTTTGCGATCTGGTTGTTCTTCTTGGCCTCGGCAAATGCGGGCGGCTCGTGCAGGGTGCGGCGGATGAAGTAGGCCACCATCACCACCACGGCACTGAGCCAGAACGGGATGCGCCAGCCGATGCCGTACTTGATCTCGTCGGGAAGCGCCACCACCGGGATGAAGACCAGAGCTGCCAGGATCTGTCCACCCTGTGTTCCGGTGAGGGTCCAGGAGGTGAAGAACGAGCGGCGGTTGTCCGGAGCGTGCTCCAGCGTCATGGAGGAGGCACCGGCCTGCTCGCCGGCGGCGGAGAGGCCCTGGGCCAGGCGGGCCAGCACCAGCAGCACGGGTGCCCACCAGCCGATGGTCTTGAAGTCCGGCAGGCAGCCGATCACGAAGGTTGCCGCACCCATGAGGACCAGTGTGAACATGAGGACCTTCTGGCGGCCGATCCGGTCACCGAAGTGGCCCAAGATGATGGCGCCCACGGGGCGTGCGACGTAGGCGAAGCCGAAGGTCGCGAAGGACATGATGGCAGCGTTGGCGTCCGCATCCGGGAAGAAGACGTGCGGGAAGATCAGCGCGGCGGCCGATCCGAAGATGAAGAAGTCGTAGTACTCAACGGCGCTGCCCAGGAAGCTGGCGAGTGCGGCTTTCTTGGGCGTTCCCTTGGTCGTTTCTGTGCCTGGCGTCGCTGACGGCATTGTTTGGCTCATGGGGTGTTCCTTCTGTGACGACGATGTCGCGGATAAAGCTGTGCGGGATCCCGAGCGAGGTGCGGCTGGAGCTTCCCGATAAGTAACCACATGGTGAGAGCTACTTGTGTAATACAGCAATAGTGGCTGTGAGTGGGGTCACTTGTCAAGAGAAGTAATCACCATCTAGAAATAGCTCTCACAATGTGAGAGTATTTCACTTATGAGTGTGAAAGAGGACACAAAGACCGACATGGTTGGCAAGGCCTTGAGCCTTTTGGTATTGCTGGGCAACGAGCCGAAGGGCGCCAGTGCGGCGGACCTTGCCAGGAGCGCAAGCCTGCCGTTCAGCACTACATACCGCCTGCTGGGCTCACTGACCAGGGATGGCTTTGTGGACTATGAGCCGGACGGGCGCCGGTACCATCTGGGCCTCCGCGTGTTCCAGCTCGGCCAGCGCGTTTCCAATCATCACGGTTTTGCAGCAACTGCACTGCCTGTACTGCAACGCGTCACTGAACGCACGCATGAAGCCACCATCCTTTCCGTTCGCGACGGCGACCATCACCTGACGGTCAACAAGGTGGACGGACCCAAGTCCTTCCGGGTCACGAGCGACCCCGGACACCTTGGTGCGCTCCACACCACGTCCGTGGGCAAGGCGATCGTGGCGTTCGAGACGGAGATCGAGCGCAAGCGACTGCTCGAAGAACTTCCCCTCGAGGCCCTGACTGAGCACTCCATCACCGATCGGGACAAGTTCCGTGAGGAGATTGAGCAGGTCCGCCGCCAGGGCTATGCCGTGATGGATGAGGAGAACGAGATTGGCATGCGTGCAGTTGCCGTGCCGATTCTCAACTCCCAGGGCAATGCCTTTGCGTCGATCGCCGTCGCCGTGCCGGTATTCCGCCTGACCATGGAGGAACTCGTGGCCCACGTGCCCACCCTGCAGGAAGCCGCGGCAGAACTCGCGGCCCGCCTGCCCCAGCGCTGAACATGCGTTGTGGGGCCCGCTTTGCGCCGCAAGACACTCACGAAGCACGCAGGGCAGGCCCAGCAACGCAGGGGCAGCCCTGGCAGTTTGTTCGCGATAAGAACATGCGTGCGGAATATGAACAACTGTAGTAACCTGAGTCATACGCCCGGTCGGGACCGCGTTGATACGCACCGGCGGAGCGTGAAAGTAAAAGGAGCTTGAGGATGAGCAACCGAGCCGAATCCGTTCTGGTGGGCCTGATTGGCGAAGGCGTCATGCCCTCGCTGACTCCGCCCATGCATGAACGCGAGGCCGACGTGCAGGGCCTTCGCTTGCTGTACCGCCCCATCGACCTGCTTGAGCTCGCATTGCCGGCCACCGCCGTCGGGAATCTCCTCACAGCCGCCCGGCAGATGGGTTTCAACGGCCTCAACATCACTCACCCGTGCAAACAGCTGGTGCTGGAGCACCTTGACGAGATTTCCGACGACGCCCGTCGCCTGGGTGCCGTCAACACGGTCCTGATCCAGGACGGCCGGTTCATCGGCCACAACACAGACTTCTCCGGCTTCGGCTCGGCGCTCGCCGACGGACTCCCGGAGGCCAAGCTAGATCGCGTGGTCCAGCTCGGCGCGGGCGGTGCCGGATCCGCCGTCGCGTACGCCTTGCTCAAGGCAGGCGCCAAGCAGCTGGACCTCGTGGACATGGACCCCCACCGCGCGGCCGAACGTGCCGCAGAGCTGGGCGAACTCTTCCCGGCTGCAACCATCACGCCGCGAAGCATCGCCGAACTGGGACAGATCATGCCCCTCGCTGACGGCTTGGTGCACTGCACCCCCATCGGCATGGCAGCCCACCCGGGCCTGCCGCTGGACATCGAGCTCCTGGAATCCCGCCACTGGGTGGCGGACATCGTCTACCGCCCCATCGAAACGCAACTGGTCCGCGAAGCGCGCGCCAAAGGCTGCGAAGTGCTCGACGGCGGCCGCATGGCAGTTGGGCAGGCGGCGGACGCCTTCAAGATCTTTACCGGACAGGACGCCGACCGCGACCGTATGCGCGAACACTTCCTGGAACTCATCGCCTCTGAAGAGCAGGCACCAGCACTGGCAAAGGCGGCCCACTGATGCGCACTGGAATCGCTACGGTCTGCCTGTCCGGCACGCTGAGGGAGAAGATGCAAGCCTGCGCCATCGCGGGTTTCGACGGTATTGAAATCTTTGAGCAGGACCTCGTCACCTCTTCGCTCAGCCCCGAGGACGTACGGAAGATGGCGGCGGATCTGGGCCTCGGCTTGGATTTGTACCAGCCGTTTCGCGACTTCGACGGCGTCACTCCGGACTTGCTGAAGGCAAACCTCAAGCGCGCCGGGGCGAAGTTCAACCTGATGGAGCGCCTGGGCATGGACACCATCCTGGTCTGCTCCAACGTGGCCACGGCAACCATCGACGACGATAACCTTCGGGCCGAACAGCTGCGCGAACTCGCCGAACTGGCGGGGGACCACGGCGTCAAGGTGGCTTACGAAGCCTTGGCCTGGGGCAAGTATGTCAACGATTACGAGCACGCCTACCGCCTGGTGGAGATGGTGGACCACCCCAACCTCGGCACCTGCCTGGACTCGTTCCACATCCTTTCCCGGGACTGGGACACCGCGCCGATCGAGGACATCAACGCGGAAAAGATCTTCTTCGTCCAGGTGGCCGACGCCCCCAAGCTCTCCATGGATGTGCTGTCCTGGAGCCGGCACTACCGGGTTTTCCCCGGCGAGGGACAGTTCGAACTCGCCAAGTTCATGGGCCACGTGGTCCGCGCGGGTTACACAGGGCCTGTTTCCTTGGAGGTGTTCAACGACGTTTTCCGGCAGTCGGACGTGGAGCGGACGGCCGTGGATGCCATGCGCTCGCTCATCTGGCTTGAGGAACAGAGTGCCAAGTGGTTGGCGGGCACCCCCGCTGAAAGCAACACTGAAACGAAAGCCGCCGGCCGCCGTCGTTATCCCATGGAACTGGCCACGCTGCCCAAGGTGAACGAGCCGGCAGGCTTCAACTTCGCCGAGGTCAAGGCGGACGACACCGCCCAACTGGAGAAGCTCCTTGGCCAGCTCGGCTTCGAATTCGAGGGCCGGCACCGCACCAAGGACGTCCAGTTGTGGACCATGGGCCAAGCCCGCGTGATCATCAACGAACAGGCACCCTCGCACACCGAACCGGCTATTGCCGCGTTGGGGTTCGACGTCGACTCTCCCGTGATTGCCTCCGCCCGCGCCCAGCAACTCAAGGCGCCGGTGGTGGCCCGGAAGGTCCAGGCAGACGAGGAAGTGTTCCAAGGCATCGCCGCGCCGGACTCCACCGAGATCTTCCTGTGCCAAGGCAGCCCTGACGGCACGGCCGCCTGGACGCACGAGTTCGGCGAGGGGCTGGAACACCCGGCTACACATCAAAACGCCGTCATTGACCATGTGAACCTCGCCCAGCCGTGGCAGCACTTCGACGAAGCCGTCCTCTTCTACACCAGCGCATTGGCCCTCGAGCCGCAGCCGTTCGCCGAAGTACCCAGCCCCAGCGGTTTGGTGCGTTCGCAGGTCATGCAGACCACCGACGGCGCGGTACGGCTGGTGCTGAACCTGGCCCCGGCGCAGCAGGCCGACAAAGCACGCAAAACCTACCAGGAACATATCGCGTTCGCCGTGGACGACCTCGTGGCGACAGCCCGGTCCGCCCGGGAACGCGGACTGGAGTTCCTGCAGATTCCGGCCAACTACTACGAGGACCTGGACGCCCGGTTCGATCTTGAACCCGGCTTCCTGGACACGCTCCAGGAACTCAACCTCCTGTATGACCGGGACGCCAACGGCGAATTCCTCCACTTCTACACGGCCACTGTGGGCAGCGTGTTCTTCGAGATGGTAGAACGCCGCGGCACCTACGACGGCTACGGAGCGCCCAACGCCCCGGTGCGCCACGCCGTCCAATACGACTCACTTCACCGGGCATAGCAGCCCGGACCTGACAAAGAATCCATAGAAAGGAGCCGGCTGTGCCGCAAGACAACACCGCGCAAGCTCTCGAATCCGAGGAACTCGTGCCGCCAGCAGAGCCACACGCCGCGCACGATGCCAAGAAGGTGGAAACGCAGGCGGACCTCAGTGCCGAGATCAACGGCATCAAGGAGCGCTACGCGGAGTCGCTGAAGAACGGCAAGGCTCCCGAGACCATGCCGCGCTTGGACTACGCGCCGTACCGCAGCTCCATCCTGCGCCACCCCACGAAGAGCCTGCACCACGCGGACCCGGAGACCATTGAGCTTTACTCGCCGGCGTTCGGTCACCAGGACGTGCACGCGCTGGAGTCGGACCTGACCATCCAGCACAACGGCGAGCCCCAAGGTGAGCGCATCATCGTCGCGGGCCGTGTCCTGGATGGCGACGGCCGCCCGGTCGCAGGCCAGCTCGTGGAAATCTGGCAGGCTAACGCCGCCGGCCGCTACATCCACAAGCGCGACCAGCACCCCGCCCCGCTCGACCCGAACTTCACCGGCGTCGGGCGCTGCATCACCGGCGAGGACGGCTCTTACTCCTTCACCACCATCAAGCCCGGCGCGTACCCGTGGAAGAACCACCTGAACGCCTGGCGCCCGGCCCACATCCACTTCTCCATGTTCGGCTCGGAGTTCACGCAGCGCATCGTCACCCAGATGTACTTCCCGGGTGACCAGCTCTTCCCGTTGGACCCCATCTACCAGTCGATCGTGGACCAGGACGCCCGCGACCGGCTCGTAGCCCAGTACGACCACGAGCTCACCAGCCCCGAATGGGCCCTCGGCTACAAGTGGGACATCATCCTGACCGGTTCCAAGCGGACCTGGACCGAAAACGAAGCGTACAGCGACGCCGGGGACGAGGAGTAAGCACATGAGCAAGCTGACACCCACACCGGGCCAGACCGTGGGCCCGTTCTACGGCTACGCCCTCCCCTTTAATAAGGACAACGAACTCCTGGCACCGGGCAGCCCCGGCAGCATCCGCCTCCAGGGCACCGTGTACGACGGCGCCGGCAACACCATCCCGGACGCCATCCTCGAAATCTGGCAGCCGGATTCCGAAGGCAACATCGTCCAGCGCACCGGCTCGCTGGTCCGCGACGGCTACACCTTCACCGGCTGGGGCCGCGGTTCGGTTGGCAACTCGGGCGTTTACACGTTCACCACGGTCAACCCGGGACCGCTGAAGCCTGGAGCGGCGCCGTTCATTTCGGTGGCCGTCTTTGCCCGAGGCCTCATGAACCGACTCTTCACCCGCGTGTACCTGCCGGAGAACGAGGAAGCGCTGGCCAACGATCCTCTGCTGAGCTCCCTCGATCCCGAGCGCCGCAAGACCCTCATCGCGCGCCGCGACGCCGATGGTGGACTCACCTGGGACATCCGCCTCCAGGGCGGCGACGAGACCGTGTTCCTGGACTTCCAGCAGGACGGTTCGCTGGATCTTTCGGAACAGCCATGATCGACGGCGACTTCGGCCTCCTCAGCCCCGTCACCGCCTCACCTGCCGTGACGGCGTTGACGGGCGACCGTGCCGTGATCGCGGCAATCCTCGACGTCGAGTCCGCTTGGGCGGCCGTCCTTGAGGATGCCGGGCTCGCCCCGGAAGGGTCCGCCGCTGTGGTGGCCGAAGCCGCCGATCCCGGTCACTACGACCTCGCCCTCATCGCCGAACGCGCTCAGGGCGGCGCCAACCCGGTGATCCCGCTCCTCGGCGAACTCCGTGCGAAGGTCCGCGAATTGGACGCTGACGGTATCGGGGCAGCTTCCGCTGTGCATACCTCTCTCACCAGCCAGGACGTGCTCGATTCAGCCCTCATGCTCCTGGCCAGCCGCACCGTTTCGGCGCTGCTCGCCGAGGTGCAAGGTACGACGACGGCGCTCGCCGCCTTGGCGGAGCAGCACGCGGACACGCTGTGTGTGGGCCGGAGCCTGACGCAGCATGCGCTTCCGTACACCTTTGGGCTCAGGTCCGCGCAGTGGTTCCAGGGTGTGGCGGCCGCTGCATCGCGGCTCACTTCCTTGGAGTTGCCCGTGCAGTTCGGCGGCGCGGGCGGAACGTTGGCCTCCGGTACCAAGCTGACCGGCGATTCTGGCTCGGCTGCCGGCTCAGGCCTGGCGGTTAGCCCGGGTTCCGGCCCAGCCTCCGCGGCTAGCCCGGGTTCCGGCGCAGCCTCCGCGGTTAGCCCGGGATCCGGCCCAGCCTCCGGCTCGGGCTCAACCCCGTTCACGCTGGCCGATTCCTTGGCTTCCAAGCTCGGGCTCTCGCCGGCAGTTGCCCCGTGGCACACCAACCGTTTGGCCGTCACGGGACTCGGGGACTCGTTGGCCGCACTCGTGGATTCCTTCGGGAAGATCGCCGCCGACCTGCTGTTCCTGAGCCGCCCGGAGGTGGCCGAACTCGGCGAACCCTTGGCTGCCGGCCGCGGTGTTTCCTCGGCCATGCCGCAGAAGCAAAACCCCGTGCTGTCCGTGTTGATCCGCAGCGCGGCACTCCAGGCTCCAGCTTTCGCGTCCCAGTTGCACTTGGCTGCAGCGACCTTCAACGATGAGCGGCCGGACGGCGCTTGGCACACGGAATGGCCGGCCTTGCGTCGCCTTCTCGCGCTCACCATCGGGGCTGCCATCCAACTCCGGGAACTCGCCGAAGGCCTCCGGGTCTTCCCCGAGGCCATGCGGCGCAACCTGGAGATCTCGGGTCCGCTGCTCCTCAGCGAGGGTGTGACGGCCGCCGTCGCACCCCGCCTGGGCGAAGACGGAAAGCAAAAGCTGCAGGCCGTCGTCGACGAAACGCTCAAAGCACCCGCCGACCAGCAGGCGGACACCTACCGCAAGCTGCTGCGCGAAGCAGTTCCCACGGACAAGCTCCCCGACGAAGAGCTCGACGCCTTGCTGGATCCCGCGAGCTATCTGGGCGAAGCCAAGGAAATCAGCCGTCGGATCCTCGCCGCCCACCCCGAATTCACTGCATCAACGAAGGGAGCCACCCGTGGCTAAGCCAACCGTCAAGGCTGTGCTGCTGTCCCCGCAGCGCGAACTGGGAGCCAAGCCGCTCCTGGTGGTCGGCCCGTCGCTGGGCACGTCCACCGTGCTCTGGAGCGAGACCGCCGCGTTGCTCGGCGACGAATACGACGTCATCGGCTGGGACCTGCCGGGTCACGGTATTTCGCCGGCCGCCTCGGAAGGCTTCGAGGTAGCGGAACTGGCTGACGCCGTCGTCGATCTTGTCGACTCGGTGATCCCCGCAGGGAGTACAGCGGCGAGGTTCCACTACGCGGGCGTTTCGCTGGGCGGGGCCACCGGCCTGCAGCTCGGCATCAAGCACGGCGACCGCCTCCGCAGCCTGTCCGTCCAGTGCACCGGCGCCAAGCTTGGCACGCCCGAAGGCTGGTTGGAGCGCGCGGAAACCGTGCGCTCGCTCGGCACGCCGGTCATGATCCAGGGATCTGCCGAACGCTGGTTCGCCAAGGGATTCATGGACCGCCAGCCGGACATCAGCAGCCGCCTGCTCCACGCCCTCCGCGACGCCGACCGCTTCAGCTACTCGTTCTGCTGCGAAGCCCTCGCCGCGTTCGACGTCCGCGAGCAACTCGGCAGCATCACCGTCCCCACGCAGGCGATTGCCGGCGTCGAAGATACCGTTGCGCCGCCGTCGGTGGCTGAGGAGACGGCCGCCGGCATTCGCGCCGGGGGAGGTACTGCCGTTGTTGAAGCGCTCGACGGCGTGGGGCACCTCGCGCCCGCAGAGTCGCCGGCCGTGGTGGCTGGTTTGATGCGGAACTTCATGAAGGAGAACGGACTGTGAACGCAGTAAACCCCCAGCGGAGCGGCGATCCGTCGCGCTATGGAGCCGTGCACCCCGAGGCCACCGGCCAGGAGATCTACGACGCCGGCATGGTGGTCCGCCGCGAAGTATTGGGCAACGCGCACGTGGACCGGGCCAACGCCAACACGGACTCCTTTACCGAGGATTACCAGGACATGATCACCAGGATCGCCTGGGGCGGGATCTGGACGCGGCCGGGCCTGAGCCGGCAAATGCGGTCCGTGGTCACACTCACGGCGTTGGTGGCCCACGGTCACTGGGAGGAGCTTGCCATGCACGTCCGGGCGGCCCTCAACAACGGCCTGAGCAGGGACGAGATCAAGGAAATCCTGCTCCAGACCGCCATCTACTGCAGTGTTCCGTCAGCCAACTCGGCGTTCAAGACGGCCCAAAAAGTCTTCCAAGACATCGACGCTGCTTCTGAAGCGTCCCCCACCCCTAACTAAACCCTCTCACCCAACTAGGTCGCATTAGTGCGCGTTTTGACGGTTCATAACGCGCACAACTGCGACCCAGTTGGGTACGTAGAAACGAAGGAAAACCTATGAACCAGGCTTTTGTGTACGATGCCGTGCGCACGCCGTTTGGCAAGTTCGGCTCGGGGCTGGCTGCTGTCCGTCCTGATGATTTGGCCGCGCATGTGGTGCGTGAGTCGGTTCGCCGGGCGCCGGGGCTTGATCCGGAGCGGATTGATGAAGTGGTGTTCGGCAACGCGAACGGCGCGGGTGAGGAGAACCGGAACGTTGCCCGCATGGCCACGCTGCTGGCGGGTTTGCCGGTCTCGATTCCGGGGACCACGGTGAACCGTTTGTGTGGCTCGTCCCTGGACGCGGCGATCATCGCGTCGCGGCAGATCAACGCAGGCGACGCTGATGTGGTCCTGGTCGGTGGCGCCGAATCCATGTCGCGTGCGCCGTGGGTGCTGCCGAAGACGGCCAAGCCGTACCCGGCAGGGGACATGACGCTCGCCTCTACGACTCTGGGCTGGCGTTTGGTGAACCCGGCGATGAACAAGGACTGGACCATTTCCTTGGGCGAGGCCACGGAACGGCTCCGGGAGAAGTACGGGATCACGCGTGAGCGGCAGGATGCTTTTGCGGCTGATTCGCACAACCTGGCTGATGCTGCGTGGAACGAAGGCTTCTACGACAACCTGGTGACCGCGGTTCCGGGGACGGACCTGGTCCGCGACGAGGGGATCCGTGCCGGTTCTTCGGCGGAGAAGCTGGCCGGGTTGAAGACGGTGTTCCGTCCCGAAGGTTCAGGGCCCGACGGCGGTACGGTCACCGCCGGGAATGCCTCGCCTTTGTCTGATGGTGCTTCGGCGGCGTGGATCGGCTCCGAGGCCGCGTCGTCGATTCTGGGGTTGGATCCGTTGGCGCGTATTGCCGGGCGTGGTGCACATGGCAACGATCCGCAGTTCTTCGGGTTCGCCCCGGTGGAGGCCGCGAACAAGGCCCTCGCGAAGGCGGGCATCGGCTGGGACCAGGTTGGCGCCGTCGAACTTAACGAAGCGTTCGCCGCCCAGTCGCTGGCGTGCGTGGACGCGTGGGGGATCGACCCGTCGATCGTGAACCGTCACGGTGGTGCGATCGCGATGGGCCACCCGCTCGGCGCGTCCGGTACCCGGATCCTGGGCACGCTGGCCCGGTCCTTGCAGGCCTCGGGTCAGCGATGGGGCGTTGCGGCGATCTGCATCGGCGTCGGGCAGGGGTTGGCCGTGGTGCTGGAAAACGTTACCGCTGGTGTTTCGGAAGGAGTCTAAGGTCATGCTGAATTTCATTGACACTGTTGGCGAGGCCGTGGCCGGGATCAAGGACGGTTCCACGGTGATGATCGGCGGGTTCGGCAACGCCGGGCAGCCGTTCGAACTGATCGACGCGCTGATGGACTGCGGCGCGAAGGACCTGACTGTCGTGAACAACAACGCCGGCCAAGGTGACCAAGGCCTGGCGTTGTTGATTAAGGAAGGCCGGGTCAAGAAGATGATCTGTTCCTTCCCGCGGCAGTCCGATTCGTGGCATTTCGACGCGAAGTACCACGCCGGGGAGATCGAACTGGAGCTGGTGCCGCAGGGCAACCTGGCCGAACGCATCCGGGCTGCCGGCGCCGGTATTGGTGGGTTCTTCACCCCCACCGGGTACGGCACCACGTTGGCTGAAGGCAAGGAAACCCGGTTCCTGGATGGCAAGTGGCAGGTGTTCGAGACCCCGATCCACGCCGACGTCGCGCTGATCAAGGCGCTGAAGGCCGACGGGAAGGGCAACCTCGTGTACCGCAAGACAGCCCGGAACTTCGGGCCGATCATGGCGGCCGCGGCCAAGCACACCATCGTGCAGGTCTCCGAGATCGTGCCCACCGGTTCCTTGGATCCGGAGAACGTGGTGACCCCGGGGATTTACGTCAACAGCGTGGTGCGGGTGGGTTCGGCAGCGCTTGGTTCGAACGGAAAGGTGGCCTGATCATGGGCACGCAGACAAGCATCCAAACCTCCGAAAAGCCCCTGGGCCGTGACGAACTCGCCCAGCTGGTGGCCCGCGACATCGCCCCGGGTTCGTTCGTGAACTTGGGCATCGGGCAGCCCACTTTGGTGTCGAACTACCTCACCGAAGAGCAGAACATCACCCTCCACACGGAGAACGGGATGCTCGGCATGGGCCCCGCCGCGGAGGGCGATGCCGTTGATGGTGACTTGATCAACGCGGGCAAGATCCCCGTGACCGAACTTCCCGGAGCCTCGTACTTCCACCACGCCGATTCGTTCGCGATCATGCGCGGTGGGCACCTGGATATCTGCGTGCTCGGCGCGTTCCAGGTCTCCGCAACCGGTGACCTCGCCAACTGGCACACCGGTGCCCCGGACGCGATCCCCGCTGTTGGGGGTGCCATGGACCTGGCCACCGGGGCCAAGGACGTGTTCGTGATGATGACGCTCCTGACCCGCGAGGGTGCTTCCAAGCTCGTGGAGGCCTGCACGTACCCGCTCACCGGGGTTGGCTGCGTCACCCGTGTCTACACGGACAAGGCGGTGTTCCTCACCGGCCCCGAAGGCGTCACCGTCCGCGAAACCTTCGGCTGCACCTTCGAAGAAATCCAGGAACTCGTACCCCTGCCCCTCAAGGCCGGAGCCTAGTTCTCCCGTTGTGTGGCCCGCTGAACGCGCTAAGCCTGCAAATCAGCCCGCAGAGTAGGCCCCGCAACGCACTCTAGGATTGGTAACCATGACCGACTCCGCAGTGACCCCGCCAGCCAGCGACCAGTATGTGCAGTCGTTGGCCCGGGGGCTTGCTGTGATCCGGGCTTTCGATGCGAACAACCCGGTGATGACCCTCAGCGAAGTCGCCGCCCGCACGGACCTCACCCGCGCCACAGCCCGCCGGTTCCTGCACACGCTCGTGGAACTCGGTTATGTCCGGACCGATGGCAAGACCTTCGCCCTCACAGCCAAGGTGCTCCAGCTCGGTTACTCGTACCTGTCGGCACTGTCCCTGCCGCAGCTCGCCCAGCCACATCTCGAAGAACTCAGCCTGAAGCTGGGGGAGTCCACGTCAGCCGCGGTCCTGGACGGGCAGGACATCTTCTATGTTGCCCGCGTCGCTACCAAGCGCATCATGAACGTGGGAATCACCGTGGGTACCCGTTTCCCGGCGTACGCAACCTCCATGGGCCGTGTCCTTCTGGCAGGTCTGCCGCCGGCCAAGCTGGATGCCTACCTGGAGAAGGCCGAACTCAAGCCCCTCACCCCGCGAACTGTCGCCAGCGCACCCGAGCTGAGGGCCGCCGTCGAGAGTGTCCGAACGCAAGGCTGGTGCTTGCTGGACCAGGAGCTTGAGCTGGGCCTGATGTCCATCGCAGCCCCCGTGCACAACCGCAACAACGGCGACACTGTGGCGGCAATCAACGTTTCCCTGCAGGCCCAAGCGGTCGCGGCCCAGGCGGAGGGCTACCTCGACTCGGTCCGCGCGGAAGTCGTGGCAACCGCGGACGCGATCTCCCAGGACGTCTCCGCGAAGCACTGACCCAAGTAGGTCGCAGTTGGAGTCCTTCCCAGCGCTGGGAGCGACCTGAACTGCGACCTACTTGGGTGCGGGGGAGGGCTTACTTCCGGATTGCCGCAAGCCGCGTCTCCAGGATCCGCCGCACCATGGAATCGGGCACGGGGTTATCCACGGAAAACCGCAGCGTCCCCGGAGACCACGAGTACCCACCCAGCTCCTCGGACATCTCAGGCAGGATCTGCCCGCTGAACGGATACAGCGCCAAGTGCTTCTTGGTCTCGAGGACGCTTAGGAAGCCCTTGCCGTCAACCAGCAGCGCGGGCATGCCGTAGCTGGTGCCTTCTTCCGCGTCCGGCGCAAGCTCGCGCGCAATCTCAACGATCCTGTCCAACGCCGGACGGTTGGCAGCACTGACGTTTTCCAAGTACTCGGTGACTGTTCCCATACGGCTATGCTGCCGCACGCCCAAGAGCCGAGGCCAGAGGCTTACCGTTCCGGAATGACCGCGATGCCCTGGATCTCGATCATGGCTTCCTTTTGCCACAGGCGCGTGACGCCGATGCCGGCCATCGCCGGGTACTGCGAGCCGGCCATTTCGCGCCAGATGTGCCCGATTTCGCGCCCGTTGGCCATGTAATCGTCCACGTCGGTGAGGTAGATGGTCACGTTGACCAGGTCCTCGGGCTGCCCGCCGGCTTCCCTGAGCGTGGTGAGGACGTTGGAAAACGCCTGCGTGAATTGTTCCACGATGCCGCCCGGCACGATGTTCATGTCCTTATCAAGGGCTGTCTGACCGCCCAGGAACACGGTGTTTCCAGCGAGCATGCCGTGCGCAAACCCCGACGGCTTGGGCAGTGATTCCGGGTTGATGGTCTTGTGGCTCATGGTGGTCCTCCTCGGTTGTGGCAGTTGCGAAAAGTTTTGAAAAGCCCCTATGCAGATCATTCCCGCCCTGCTACGTTGAGCATATGTGACGATCGTAAAAAAGTCGACACATCGAAAAATCGAAGGGAAACCAACCGATGAAACTTGCCACTCTGCGCACCGCAGGCGGACGTACGACGGCGGCACTCGCCACGGGCGATGGCGCTTACCTCGCGCTTCCGGCCAGTGATGTGGGCGCGTTCCTAGGTCAGGACAACTGGCGGGACGTGGCTGAAAAGACAGCGGCCCAAGCAGCGGGCGGCGAGGTCATGACCAACCCGGACTTCGCACCCCTGCTGCCCAGCGCCGGCAAGGTGATCTGCTGCGGCTTGAACTACGGCGACCACATCCAGGAGATGGGCCGCGACCTTCCGGAGTACCCCACGCTGTTCGCCAAGTACGCGGACACCCTGCTTGGCGCGAACGATGCCGTTGACGTCCGAGGCAGCGGGCGCGTCGACTGGGAAGCCGAGCTGGCCGTCGTCGTGGGTTCGGAGCTGTACCAGGCTGACGAGGACCAGGCCCGCGCTGCGATCGCCGGGTACACCGTGGCCAACGATGTTTCCATGCGGGACTGGCAAAACCGGACGCTGCAGTGGTTCCAGGGCAAGGCTTGGGACCGGACCACGCCCGTCGGGCCGGTGATGGTCACCGCTGACGAGGCCGGCGAGCATTTTCAGGTCCGCGGTTATGTCAACGGAGAACTCGTGCAGGACGGGAACACCAAGACGCTCGTCTTCGGCCCTGCACAGCTGCTGTCCTACATCTCGCAATTCACCACTCTGCGCCCCGGCGACCTCGTCCTCACGGGAACACCAGGGGGAGTGGGCATGGGCATGACGCCGCCGCGTTTCCTGCAGGACGGGGACACCCTGGTCACCGAAATCGATGGGATCGGCCGGTTGGAAAACCAGTTCCGCATCCACTCCAACATCACCGTAAACGGCTAAGAATCCACACACCATTCAAGGAGAAACCATGAGCCAGACCACCACCGAGTACCGCCTCGAAGGCGACAACTCCATCTACGCCCAGCCTGACGGCAAGGTTGTCCCCGTCGTGACCCGCGCAGGCGAGGAGGACACCAACACGATGCAGTCCGGCGACTGTGTCCGCGTCTCCGGCGTCAGCATCCAGCACACTCCGGCAACCAAGATCTGGTTCGGCCAGGTGTCCAACACTCCCGGTTACCGTTCCCTTCCGCACCACCACGGTGAAGCGGAGACCGGGGGATACGTCCTTCGGGGTCACGGCCGCATCTACTTTGGCGAGAACTACTCAGAGTTCATCGACATGAAGGCCGGCGACTGGGTGTTCGTGCCCCCGTTCATGCCGCACGTCGAGGCGAACATGTCCGTCACCGAAGAGCTCGTCTGGCTGACCGCCCGGACCCCGGAGAACCTCGTGGTCAACCTCGAGGACGTCCCGGACGAGACCCTCGCAGACTACCGCCGGGCCTAGCCATGATCACGGGAACCCTGACTTCCGAGACCTTCCTGCGGGCTGTTGAGCTCACGGAAACCGAGGCGCAGGTCTTCGACGAGGCCTATGAGGCAACCACGCAGTACGTTCCGTGGCCCAAGGCTTACGGCGGAGACATGGTGGCCCAGGCCGCGGCGGCGATGATGCGTTCGGTGGATGCCGACAGGAACCTCCACTCGATGCACAGCTACTTCATGCGTCCGGTGGATGTCGGCTCCACGGTCCGTTACGAAGTGGAACGCCTGCGCGATGGACGTGGTTACTCTACCCGCACGGTACGGGGTTTCCAGAACGGCAAGCCCGTGTATGCCGCGATGGGTTCCTTCCAGGTTTCCGAAGACGGCCCGGACTTCCAGCCCCAGGCGCCTGCCGCCGTCGAGCCTGAATCGCTGCGGTCCGCGGCGGAAGTGCTGGCCGACACTGACGGAACCGCTGCCGACTACTGGGGAACGGGGCGTAGTTTCGACATGCGGCATATTCCCGGACCGGTATATGTCGAACTTGAGGGCGGAACTGCGCCGCAGCAAGCCATCTGGGTGAAAGCCTTCGACTCCCTCCCGGACAGCAAAGACCTCCAGCGCACGGCCCTCGCCTACGTTTGCGACTACACCATCCTCGAACCGCTTCTCCGGGTGAATGGCCTGAACTGGTCCAGCCCCGGACTCGCCACCGCGAGCCTTGACCACTCCATGTGGTTCCACCGCGACGGCCGCGTGGACGATTGGGTGCTTTACGCCCAGGAAGCCATCTCCGGCCAAAGCAACCGCGGCCTGGCCATGGGCCGTTTCTTCGACCGGCAAGGAAGACTCCTCGCCACCGTCGCCCAAGAAGGCATGATCCGCGCCTGACTCACCCATTCCCAGCCCCAACGACGCACCACTGAAAGGAACGGCCATGAGCATGTTGCCATCGGCCCACGTGGACACGTTCACCCGCCACCACTTGCCGCCCGCCGAAACCTGGCCGGCGTTCGAATTCACCCTCCCCGAACTCAACTACCCGGACCGGCTCAACGCCGCCGCCGTACTGATCGACGACGCTGTCGAACAGTTCGGCGCCGACCGTCCCGCGCTCCGTACCCCGGACGGCGAAGTCTGGAGTTACGGCGACTTGCAGACCCGCTCCAACCAGGTAGCGCAGGTCCTCACCGAAGACCTGGGCGTCGTCCCCGGCAACCGCGTCTTGCTTCGCGGCCCCAACAACCCGTGGATCGTCGCGGCCTGGCTTGGCGTGATCAAGGCCGGGGCCGTGGTGGTCACCACCATGCCGATGCTGCGCTCCACCGAGGTTTCCACCATCATCCAGCTCACCAAGCCCGTGGTTGCCATCTCGGACCACCGATTCGTGGATGAGCTCGCGGTCGCGGCAGGGGAGGACGTTACGGTCCTGACGTACGGAACGCACGACGACGGCGACCTGACCTCCCGCTGCTCGCGCAAGACCGGGGAGTTCACGGCGGTGGACACATCCTCGGACGATGTCGCCCTGCTGGGCCCGACGTCCGGTACCACGGGTGTGCCCAAGGTGACCATGCATTTCCACCGGGACATCCTGGCCAATGCGGACACCTTTGCGCGGTACATCCTTGAGCCCACCGCGGACGACGTGTTCGCAGGATCCCCGCCGCTGGCCTTCACCTTTGGCCTGGGTGGATTGGTGGTCTTCCCGTTGAGGTTCGGGGCCTCTGCCTTGCTGACGGAGAAGGCCGGTCCTGTGGAACTTGCCGAACGCGCTGCCGAGGCTGGAGCCACCATCCTGTTCACGGCGCCGACTGCCTACCGGGCCATCCTCAAAGAGAACCGTGGTGAACTGCTGAGCCGCCTTCGGATTGCCGTTTCCGCCGGAGAGCACTTGTCCAAGGAGACGTGGGAAGCGGTCCACGAGGCCACCGGATTGAGCCTGGTCAACGGGATCGGTGCCACGGAAATGCTGCATGTCTTCATTTCCGCCGCGGGCGACGACATCCGCCCCGGCACGACGGGCAAAGCGGTTCCGGGCTACCGTGCCACGATCCTGGACCAGGACGGCAACGAGCTCGGCGCCGGGCAGTCCGGACGTTTGGCGATCATTGGACCCACGGGATGCCGGTACCTGGACGACCCCCGACAGTTGAACTACGTCGTGAACGGCTGGAACGTCACGGGGGACACGTTCTCCATGGATGAGGACGGCTACTTCACGTACCAGGCCCGTTCGGACAACATGATCGTCTCGTCCGGCTACAACATCGGCGGCCCCGAGGTTGAGGCCGCGATCGACCAGCACCCGGACGTCGTGGAAAACGCAGTGATCGGCATCCCGGATGAGCAGCGCGGCAGCATCGTCTGCGCGTTCATTGTCCTGCGCGAAGGCGTCATTGGAGACGCCACGAAGCGTAAGGAAATCCAGGACTTCGTGAAGCAAACCATCGCCCCGTACAAGTACCCCAGGGACATCCGCTTCGTCACCGAACTTCCCCGCAACCCCAGCGGCAAGCTACAGCACTTCAAGCTGCGCGACCGCGTCCTCGAAGAGAGCAACACTGCGGACTCCCCAGCGAACGCAGCCGCGCAACCACAGGAACTTACCCCCGCCGGCCAGGGCCAGGCGTAGAAGGAGCATCACCATGAAAATCGCAATCGTCGGAGGCGGCCCGGGCGGCCTGTACTTCGCAGCACTCATGAAGCAGCTGGACCCGTCCCACCACATCACCCTCTGGGAACGGAACGCTGCCAGCGATACCTTCGGCTTCGGCGTCGTGTTTTCCGATGAGACCCTTGGCGGGATCGGAAACGCGGACCCCGTGGTGGCAGAGTACATGAGCCGCCGCTTCGCCCGCTGGTCGGACATCGACATCCACTTCCGCGGCGAAATGATCACCGTGGGCGGCCAGGGCTTCGCCGCGATGAGCCGCAAGGAACTGTTGGAGCTCCTGCAGCGGCGGTGCATCGAACTTGGCGTCGACGTCCGGTTCAGCACCATGGCCCCGGCCATCGAGGAACTCGAGGCCGGCTACGATCTGGTGCTCGCCGCGGACGGCGTGAACTCGCAGATCCGCGCCAAGTACGCTGACGCGTTCGGCCCGGACCTGGACCCGCGAACCAACAAGTACATGTGGCTCGGCACGGACCAGGTGTTCGAGGCCTTCAAGTTCTTCGTGAAGGAAACCGAGTGGGGCGTCATGCAGATCCACGGGTACCCGTACTCGGACGAAGGCTCCACGTTCATCGTCGAAATGCATGAGGACGTCTGGCACGCTGCAGGCTTCGACGAGACCGCCAACCAGGTCTTCGCGCCGGGCGTTTCCGATGAGAAGGCCATCGCCAAGATCCGGGAGATCTTCGCCGAGGAACTTGCCGGCTACGAGGTGTTGTCCAACAACTCCAAGTGGCTGAACTTCAACACGGTCCGCAACCAGAGCTGGCGCAAGGGGAACGTGGTCCTGCTGGGCGACGCCGCGCACACGGCCCACTTCTCCATCGGCTCGGGCACCAAGCTGGCCATGGAAGACTCCCTCGCCCTGGCTGCTTGCCTGCACGAGCACCCCACGGTCGCAGAGGCACTGGAAGCCTACGAGACCGAGCGCCGCCCCGTGGTCGCCTCCACCCAGCGTGCCGCGCAAGCCTCGCTGGAGTGGTTCGAGCGGATCGGCCAGTACAAGGACCAGGACCCCACGCAGTTCGCGTTCAACCTGCTGACCCGCAGCCGCCGCATCACCCAGGAAAACCTGCGCCTGCGCGATCCCGAATTCGCCGAGGCCGTGGACCGCAACTTCGCTTCCTCGCAGGGGTTGAGCCAGGTGGCACCGGCCATGTTCCAGCCCTTCAGCATCGGCGAACTCGAGCTGAAGAACCGGATCATTGTTTCCCCGATGGACATGTATTCCGCCACGGACGGCGTCCCCGGTGACTTCCACAAGGTCCACCTCGGTTCCAAGGCGCTTGGTGGTGCGGGGCTGGTCATGACAGAAATGGTCTGCGTCTCCGAGACCGGCCGAATCACACCAGGCTGCAGCGGCCTCTACACCGACGAACAGCGCGACAGCTGGAAGGAAATCGTCGACTTCGTCCACTCCCGCTCCACCGCGAAGATCGGTGCGCAGCTGGGTCACTCCGGCCGCAAGGGCTCCACTAAGCTCATGTGGGAAGGCATCGACCAGCCTCTCGACTCCGGCAACTGGACCGCCGTCGGGCCTTCTGCCCTGCCGTACGGCCCCGAAAACCAGACCCCGCTGGAACTGGACCGCGCAGGAATGGATGCCATCAAGGCCGAGTTCGTCGCAGCTACCCAGCGCGCGGAGCAGGCCGGCTTCGACCTCCTGGAGATCCACGCAGCCCACGGCTACCTGCTCTCCTCCTTCCTGTCTCCCGTTTCCAACCAGCGCACCGACGAGTACGGCGGCAGCCTGGAGAACCGGCTGCGGTTCCCGTTGGAAGTGTTCGACGCCGTCCGGGCGGCTTGGCCGGCGAGCAAGCCGATGACGGTGCGCATCTCAGCAACGGACTGGATCGACGGCGGCAACACCTCCGACGACTCCCTTCAGATCGCGAAGGCCTTCGTTGAACACGGGGCTGCCGGATTGGATATCTCCACCGGCCAGGTGGCCAAGGAAGAGAAGCCCGCTTTCGGACGCAGCTACCAGACCCCGTTCGCAGACCGGATCCGCCAGGAAGTCGCCGCTCCGGCAGGGGCGGCAGTGATCGCCGTCGGCGCCATCTCCAGCTACGACGACGTGAACTCGATCCTCCTCGCAGGCCGTGCCGACCTCATCGCCCTGGGCCGCACGCACCTTTACGACCCCCAGTGGACACTGCACGCAGCAGCCGAGCAGGAATACCAGGGCCCTGGCGCCGAGTGGATCCCGCAGTTCCGTGCCGGCCGCCGCAAGCCGCCGAGTTCCCGCACGGATGCTGTCCGCCCGCGGTTGTCCCTGCTCAAGGAACCGGACGCCGAGGAAGCCATCACGCACCTGCGCTGGACCCCCGCATCAACCGCAACATCGGTCCTGGTGAAGTAGCCGTGGCTGCCTCAACCGTGAACACCTGGAACGTGCCCAAGCGCACTACGGGTGTGGTGCTCCTCTGCTGCTGGCTGGCGATCCTCGCCGAAGGCTACGACGTCGGTGTGCTGGGAGCCGTCCTCCCCGCCCTCGCCGAATACAAGGAATGGAATCTTTCGCCGCTCGCGCTAGGAGGTCTGGGCTCATATGCCCTGATCGGCATGCTTATTGGTGCTTTGTTCATCGGTACGCTCAGCGACCTGGTGGGACGCAAGAAGATGCTCCTCGCGTCCATGATCATCTTCACTGTCACCCAGGCCGGCGCTGCCTGGGCTCCGACGCCTGAACTGTTCGGCCTCTTCCGGCTGATTGGTGGGCTTGGCATGGGCGGCGTGATTCCAGTGGCTGCAGCGCTGACTATCGAGTATTCGGCTCCGAACAAGCGCTCCTATAACTACGGGCTCATGTATTCCGGCTACTCCCTGGGGATCGTGGCAGCCGCGTTGGCTGCGCTGTTCGTGCTGCCTCTTGGTGGCTGGCGTGCAGTGATCGCGATCGGTGCAGCTCCCGTCATCCTGCTGCCGGTCATCTGGAAGTTCCTGCCCGAGTCGCTCGAGTACCTTGAGTCGAAGGGCCGGGGATCCGAGGCAAGGACGTTGGCTGCCAAGCTCGGCATCACTGACTACCGCCCGGTGGTGGCTGCCAAGCCCATCAGCAATCAAACCGCAGACCCCTGGTGGAAGACCATCACCACCATGTTCTCCCTGCAGTATCTCCGTTCGACCGTCTTCTTCTGGATCTCGCTGTTCTGCGGCCTGCTCCTCGTCTACGGATTGAACACTTGGCTCCCGAGCATCATGAAGAAGGCCGGCTACGACCTCGGCTCTTCGCTGACGTTCCTGCTGGTGTTCAGCCTCGCATCCGCCATCGGTGGCCTCTTGTTGGGCCGGGCAGCAGACAAGTACGGCAAGAAACTCATCCTGGTGGTGTTCTACATCCTCGGCGGACTGGGCATCATGCTCCTCGTCTTCCCGAACACCATGGTGGTCAACCTGCTGTTCGTGGCCTTCGCCGGCGTCGGATCCATCTCCACGTCGCTGGTCCTTACGGGCTACATCGCCGACTACTACCCGGCAAAGGTCCGCGGTACGGCGACTGGTTGGGCCCTCAGCTTCGCCCGGCTCGGCGCCATCTCCGGGCCGTTGATCGGCGGGTGGATCGCAGGTTCCAAGCTCCCGTTCGAGGCGAACTTCGCGATCTTCGCCGGTATCGCGGTCCTGGCCGCTGCCGCCGTCGCACTTATCCCGAAGCCGAAGCCCGAGGTGCCGGTGAATGCCGTGGATCCCGACGACCAAGACGCCGCCATCGGCGTCCGTTAGGAGAACCGTGCCGGAAGCGAGCGTCCAGCGGACGGTGGAGTGGGTGGACACCGACGCCTCCGGCCACCAGCACAACTCGGCGATACTGCGCTGGGTGGAGGCCGCCGAGGCCGAGCTGTTCCGCGCGCTGGAGCTGCCCGACTACTTCCCCAGCGCGCCCCGCGTCCAACAGATCATCAACTACAAAGCGAAGCTGTGGTTCGGCCAGCGCGTCACCGCCTCGGTGCGCGTGCAAGCGCTCGGCCGGACCTCGCTCACTCTGGAATTCGAGGTACGCGGCCACCCGCTGCCGACCCCGGCAGGAACCCCCGACGGCGGCACCCCAGACGCCGGCACCCTAGACGCCGGAACCCCCGACGCCGGCACCCCCGACCCCGGAACCCTAGACGCCGGCACCCCGGACGCCGGCACCCCGCCAGCCGCCGTCGTGGCCGCTTACGGGACGGTCACCACCGCGCACGTCCCGGCGGGGTCGGCGACCGCACAGCCCTGGCCACCCCACATGGTCCAAGCCCTCACCCCCGACGCTCTCTCACCAAACACCCCATAAAGCCCGACGCTCTGTCACTTCCCACGGCCTGTGGGAAGTGAGAGGGCGTTGGCGAAAAGGGGGGTGTTCGGTGAGAGAGCGTCCGTGGTTGGGGCGTCTAATGGCATCCCGACAAACGCAGATTATGACTTGCGGTGCATATGCACTGAAAGCCATAATTGGATATGGAACTCTTCTGGCCCGACAGCTTCGACGAGCAGTTGGACCGCCTAGAAGCGCTGGCGGATGCCGGTGACGAAAGGGCCCAAACAGTCTTTGAATATGTTGTCGCGGAGATGGAGTACCTGCGTCAGTTGACGATGCCCCCCGTTGGGGAAACGCCAACCATAAGAAGGTTCGTCAATCAAAAAAGTTTCCCATTTGGCGCGTTTCACACCCGTATCATCATGGAGTTGCCGTTCGACTCATCTGTTGGTTTCCGCCAGATGAGGCCACTGCTGTCATCGCCTTGTTCTCGGGGGACAAAGCCAACATGGGCGATGTGTTTTATGACAGCGTCGGAACGAGGGCTGACCAAATTATCGAGCAGTGGATCAAGGAAGGGATGGTCGAAGGGGATGACTAGAAAGACATTCACAAAGGGCAATGACCGTCTGGACCGCATCTTGGCAAAGCCAGGTATGAAAGAGCGTGTGGATCAGATCCGCGATGCTTCTGCACGTGAGGACCGCATCTATGCTTTGAACCTCGCCACTATCCGGAAGGCCGCGGAGCTTACCCAGGATGATCTCGCCCAGAAGTTGGGGATCGATCAGAGCGTGGTTTCCAAGACGGAGAGGCGGCAAGACATGCTTCTTTCAACTCTGATGGAGTACCTCTCGGCTGCAGGCGTTGAGGACGCCAAGATGGTGGTGCATGTGAATGGACGCGAAATTGAGTTGGACCTGCGTACCCTGCAGAACCCCCAGTTGCCTCCCAAAGAGACGGAAAGCCACCCTCCAACTCTCACCGCGTAAAGCGTAGAGCGCCAGCTTGGTCCACGTGTGCGGGATTCTCTTGTAGGATTCGTCACAAGCCTGGTTGCGCGGATGCACGACTGGGCTGCTCCGTTCCGGGACGTCCTTGGGGGCCAACGGAGCGAAGCGTAGCTGGTTGTGTACTGGGCGCAGCCAGCACAAGTTCACATTGAAGGAATTGTCGATGTCTAGAAGTGGGCTCTCCTTTCCCTTCGGTGGTGCCATGGAACCGTCAGCGAACGACGCCGTCCAGGCTCCACCGCTCCCGCCTGTCAACGATGCCCGCGTGCGTCAACAGGCGCTGGAAATCATCAAGGACATCCTCAGCGAGTCCGATCCGCGCAGCGAGTGGGCCCGCAGGAACCTCCAGGAACTCCTGGCTGAGCATCCCGGAGATCCCAAGGGCGTCCTGCTGGAGCACCTGATCCAGACCCGCACCGGCATCGTGGTGCCGGACGAGTCCGCGGGACACCAGGAATCCATGAGCCTGAACCGCGCGTCGGCCGAGGCTCCGCATACGGTGACCGTCCCGGTCAACAGTGAAGTACGCAAGCGCATCCAGTCCGTGTTGCGGGACAAGCTGCTGCTCACCGCCTTCCAGCCCATCCATGAACTCCCCGCCGGTGACGTCATCGGCGTCGAGGCCCTGATCCGCTTCGTGGAACAGGACGGCGCGGCGGCGGACGTCTGGTTCCGCGACGCGTCCCAAGCCGGGCTCGGAACCGAACTGGAAATCGCTGCCCTGCATTGTTCCCTGGCCGCTGCCGAGGAAATGCCCGAGGACATGTTCGTGGCCTTCAACCTGACACCGGAGTCCTCCCGGGACCCCCGTGTCAGGGCCTTGCTCGAAGAGGCGCGACTTGATCCGTCGAGGATCGTCATTGAACTCACCGGAAGCCTGGAGTCAGCCGATGGCCTGGCGGGCGAGAACGGTTTTGGGCCCCTGCGTCGGCGCGGCATGCGGCTCGCCGTCAGCGCTTCGGGTGCGGGCTTCGTTTCCATGGACAGGATCGAGGAGTTGCGTCCGGACATCATCAAGCTGGACCGCCACCTGATCGCCGGCATCGACAGCTCCGAGGGGCAGCGCATCCGTGCCCGCGCAGTTGTTGAGCTCGCCAGGGAGCTCGGTGCATCCGTGGTGGCGCAGGGCATCGAGACCGAAGCCGAACTGCGCGAAGCCACGGAACTGCACGTTGCTGCAGCCCAGGGTTACCTGCTGGGACGTCCGTCCGTGCATCCGCTTGACTGGTCCTCGTGGACCCTGCACTCCCAGCCCGAGGCGCAGTCGGTCGGTTAGGGTTCCTGCCGCTCCAGCGTCAGCTGCCTGCCGCCGCCGTGGTCTTCAGGGAACGGGACAGTCTCCGCCCTATGATGAACATGACTGGCGCCCGGACCGGGCGCGGAAATGAGGACCCTTTTCGATGTTCGCCGTCCCGGCACCCCCGGTGCGCCACCAGCAATTGCTCGTCACGATTTTCGGTCTCTACGGCCGGAATGCCGGTGACGCGTTGCCGGTTTCGGCGCTGATTTCCATGCTGGGAACCCTTGGCTACGACGCGCCGGGTGTCCGTTCGTCCGTCTCCAGGCTCAAGGCCAAAGGCGTGTTGAAAAGCGTGCGCGAGGACGGGATCGCCAAGTACAAGATTGCCGAGTCCGTCAGCGACGTGTTCCGGGAGGGCGACCGGCGGATCTTCGCCCCCGAGCAGCCCGCACCGGTGGATACGTGGGTCCTGGCCGTGTTTTCCGTGCCCGAATCGATGCGGAACCGCCGGCATCAGTTGCGCTCGGCCTTGTCCGGGCTGGGCTTCGGCTCGGTGGCGTCGGGAGTGTGGATCGCGCCCGCCCACAAGCTGGACCAGGCCAAGGAGCGGCTTACGGCCAGCGGGCTGATCGAGTTCGTGGATCTTTTCCGCAGCGACTACGTTTTCGATGGCCCCATGCGGCCCAAGATTTCCGAGTGGTGGGACCTCAAGGAGCTCGACGGAGAGTTCACGGAGTTCCTTGAGCTGTACGGGAATGCCGAGCGGGAGTGGTCCGGGCGTCTTGGGGACCAAACGCCCGAGGCTTCGGACGAAGTACGCAGGGACGCGTTCCGCTACTACATCCCGATGCTCACCATGTGGCGCAGGTTTCCCTACAAGGATCCCAACCTTCCCGCGGACTACCTGCCTGCGGATTGGCATGGCCCCGCCGTCCGAAGGATCTTCCAGTCCGTACACCGTCTGGCCGCGCCGCTTGCCGCTGAGTTCGCCCACGACGTCATTGTCGGGGCCATGGACCCGGCGGCCAGCCAGGATTCCGCCGCCCTGAAGCTGGGTTAAAGCCCGACGGCGGTACGCGCCACGGTCTGCGGGGGCAGGAAGGTGTACCCCGACGACCTACTTTGAGCCTTCCGTAGGCTGGGGAGGGCGTTCTTGCGGCGTGTCGCGGGGACCGCGGTCCAAAGTGGGTCGATGCGGCACGCAGGCGGTTCAGCTGTTGGCTGGTGCCACGGCGATGACCCCGAAGACGTCCCCTTGCAGGCCTTCCACGATGGCCATCCGGCCGAACGGCGTCGAGGAAACCGGCATCAGCAATGACGCGCCGAGTTGCTCAGCCTGGCAGGCCGTTGCGGCAACATCGTCGCTGGCAAACCACGTCAGCCAGTAATCCGGCATGGTCTCCGGAAGTTCGGTGTCGTAGTGCATCCCGGCCACTTCGCGTCCGTCGGTGGCGCGCAGGCACGTGGAGTAGACCATGTCTTCGCCGTCCACGTCGTGGTAGGCGAAGCCGAACACCTCGGCGTAGAAGGCCCTGGCGGAGGCGTAGTCGTGGGTGTGGAGTTCGTTCCAGCAGAGGGAGCCGTGCTCATTGAAGCGTTCTGCGCCAATGTGGTTTCCGGCCTGCCAAATGCCGAAGGCCGCCCCCACGCTGTCCGCGGCGACGGCCATGCGTCCGGAATCCATGACGTCGAACGGCGGAACCAGCAGTTGCCCTCCGGCCGCCTTGATCAGCTCGGCGGTGGCATCGACGTTGTCCGAGGCCAGGTACGTGGTCCATGCCGAGGGTTGGGCGGGATCAAGCTTGGGGCCGAGGCCGGCCACGGCGTGGCCGCCAATGTGGGCCAGGAGGTAGTCGCCCTCACCCGTGAGGTAGTCCCATCCAAACAGCTTGGTGTAAAACGACTTGGCCGCCTCCACGTCGTCAACGGACAGGTCAACCCACATGGGCGTTCCGGCTGGCCATTTGGAAATCTTGGTAGACAAGGTGACTCCTCGGAGTTGGCGTTCTCATGTGGGTGGCTGCCTCCCCGGGAAAGCCCACGCGCATGGTCTGGAGCGGCAGCCACCCATCATGTAGGCGCTGGACCCGATTCGTGTCACGGTTTCAGTGCTGGTTTTCCAACTCCTGGTTTTTCGATTCGTCGCTGTTCAACTCGTCGCTGTTCAACTCGTCGTTGGCCAGCTCCTCCAGGACTGCCATGGCCGCGTTGTGTCCACCCAGCCCACTGACTCCGCCGCCACGCCTGGCGCCTGCCCCGCACAGGAAGACCCGTTCATGGCCCGTCGCGACGCCCCAGCGCTCCGCCGCGGAGTTTCGCGGCTCATCGTCGTCAAGGAACGGCCATTGCAGTTTGGCGTGGAAGATGTTGCCGCCGGTCATGTTCAAGGCACGCTCCAGATCCAGCGTGGTCTTTGCCTCGATACAGGGTTTGCCGTCGGCATCGGTCAGCAGCAAATCCTCGATCGGTTCGGCCAGGACGGAATTGAGCGAGGCCAATACCGCGGCTTGGAGTTCCGCGCGAACGCGATCGTTGTTCTCCTCGGTGACCAGCCGGTCCGGAGTGTGCAGGCCAAACACGGTGAGCGTTTGCGCGTCGGCCGCCACCAGCTCGTCGGAGAGGATGCTGGGATCGGTGAGGGAGTGGCAGTAGATTTCACAGGGCAGAGGGGAGGGTATGCCGCCACCTTCGGCCGTCCTGTAGGCGTCCTCGAGCTGTCCGTAGCGTTCGTTGATGTGGAAGGTTCCGCCGAAAGCGGCCTCGGGTGCCACGGAGGTGTCGCGAAGCTTGGGAAGCCGGTTCAGGAGCAGGTTGACCTTGATCTGGGCGCCTTCAGGCCGCTCCACCGGGCTGCCAACCCCGCCAACCCCGCCAGCCCCGCCAACCCCGGCAACGCCCGTCGGCAGCAGTCCCTGAAGCACCCACGGCGAGACATTGGCCAGGATCCGTTGGCCGGTGAAGACTTCCTCGTTGCCGCCACGCTGGAACGTGACCTTGCCGTCGTCGGACAGGGCTGTGACCTCAGCTCCGGAAACCAGTACGGCACCGGCCTCGCGGGCGGCCCGTTCCAGTTCGCGAGTCACTGAACCCATTCCGCCCAGGGGGATGTCCCAGTCGCCGGTCCCGTTGCCGATCACGTGGTAGAGGAAGCAGCGGTTGGCGTCCAGCGAGGGGTCGTCCAGGGACGTGAACGTGCCGATGAGTCCATCCGTGGCGACGAGGCCACGCACCAGGTCGTCGGAGAGCCGGCTGGTGATGACGTCGCCCAGGGGTTTCTCGATGAAGTCGTTCCAGAGTTGCTCGTCGCCCACGAGTTCGCGGGCTTCGGACCGAGTGGGGAGCGGATCGCAGACGGTGGGAAACAGGGCCCTGGCCAGCTTTTCGGTGTCCGCGTAGAAGCCTTCCAAAGCATCGAAGTCGGCTTCGGCGCCAACGCGTGTAAAGGATTCGCGGCTGGCGCGGGGATCGCCACCGTCGATCAGCAGGCCTGTTTCGGTGTTGCCAGGGCTGGGCGTGTAGGAGGAGTAGCGGCGTCGCGCGAGGGCGATGTCCAGGCCAAGTTCGCCGATGATGCGCTGCGGGAACAGGCTCACGAGGTACGAGTACCGCGAGAGCCGGGCGTCGACTCCTTTGAAGGCGGTGGCCGAGATGGCAGCGCCGCCAAAGTGGTCATCGCGTTCCAGGACGGCGACGCTCTTGCCCGCCCGGGCCAAGTACGCTGCAGCGGTCAATCCGTTGTGTCCGCCGCCAACAATGACGGCGTCGAAGTGTGTGTTTTCCATGTGGCGAGAGTAGCCATGCAATGGTGTTACTTACTTAAATCGCGCTCAAAAGTAAGCAATGCTTGGTCTTCAGAAGCAAAGGCGGCAGGCAAGCGTAAGCCGCTTGCCCGCCGTCGTGCGCTGTTTCTCAGATGGTGCGCGTCGCCTTGGCGAGGTTTTCGCGAAGTTCGACGGCGTTCTGCCGGACGACGTACGCGGGGCGGTCGCGCTCGACGCGCCAGCTGTCTTCGAGGGGTCCGACGTTGACGGTGTCGAATCCGAACTCGTCATACAGCTTGGTGACCAACTCGGCGGCTTCCGGGAAGTCGCTCGCCGTGGCCAGGGCGCGGCGGTTCCCGGTGCCCGCGGGCGTTCCGTCGGTAGTGATGTCCTTGGCGAAGATGTGGTTGAAGCCTTTGGCTACCTTGGAAGTGGGGAGGTGCTTCTGGAGCAGCCCGGATGTGGTGGCCTCGCCCTTGTCGAGCTCGGGGATGCGGCCGTCGCGCTCCCAGTAGTAGTTGTTGGTGTCGATCACGATCTTGCCTTCAAGCGGTTCCACCGGAACGTCCTGGTAGGCCTTGAGGGGAACGGTTACGACGGCGAAATCGCCTGCCGCTGCGGCCTCGGCTGCCGTTGCTGCCCGGGCGCGCGGCCCCAGCTCGGCGACGAGTTCCGCCAAGGTTTCCGGACCCCGTGAATTGCTGATCACGACGTCGTAGCCCAGCTCCACGGCCTTACGTGCAACCTGGCTGCCAATATGTCCTGCACCGATGATTCCGATTGTTGTCATGCTGGGTCCAACAAGAAGTTGCAGGCGCGTATTTCCAGCGTTACGCAATATGTCTATTGACCACGCCCGGTCCGATGCCCCTATGCGCCCGCTATATACTAAGTAATCTTACTAAGCTGGTGGGCTGTCAGGAACGAGGAGGTTGGGATGGCTGGACATTTGGAATTGGTTGACGCGCCCGATGGGGGCTACCGCGTGCTGATGGTGGATGGCGATGACTCGCTGATGGGCCTGTCCAGGCGTTACGCGTCGGTGGACGAGGCGGTGCAGGCCGTGGAGAGCCTCCGCGAAGTGGCGGGGACGGGGCTGCTGCGCCAGGGTTCGGCGGATCGGTACGCGCTGTTGGAATCCGAGGAGTTCATGATGGACCGGGCGCTCGCGGGGCCGGCTCCTGCGCGGGCGGAGGTGCAGTGATGGCCAAGCCCAAGGGCGTACTCTTCGACGTCGACGGAACCCTCATCGATTCGAGCTATTTCCATGCGCTCGCATGGTGGCAGGCGTTCCGGCGTGAGGGCCTGGACGTCCAGGTCTCCGATATCCACCGTTGCGTGGGCATGGGCGGGGACAAGCTGGTCAGGCACCTGGTTCGGGATTGTTCCGATGAATTGCTGGAATCCCTGAAGTCGAGCCACGGGGCCGTATTCTCGACGTTCTGGCCTGCACTCCGGGCCTTCGATGCGGCCCGGGAGCTCCTCGCTGCCTGCTCCGGCGCTGGACTGGCTGTTGGGCTGGCTTCCTCCGCCCAACAGCGCGACCTTGACGTGAGCCTTGGTGTCCTGGACGCCGAGCACTCGATCGATGCGTGGACCAGCTCCAATGATGCCGAGGAGAGCAAGCCCGCGCCGGACATCCTGTTGGCTTGCCTGGAGAAGCTGGATCTGCGGCCGGAGGACGTGGTGTTTGTGGGTGATGCCGTGTGGGACGTTAAAGCGGCCTCGAGCATCGGTGTTCCCGCCATCGCCATGACCTGCGGAGGCATCAGTGAGGCGGAACTCCGGGAGGCCGGTGCCGCGGAGGTCTACGACAATCCGCGGCACCTCCTGGAGAACCTTGAGCGCAGTGCCATCGGTCGGCTCGCGGCGGACGCTGCCGCTGGCTAGCGGTTCAACTTGTTGGCGTCAGGTTCCTTGTCGCCAATGTGGCCGGGTGCGTTGGCCGCCAGCACGCGCTGGACGAAAGCGCTGTATTCCTCCATATAGTGCCGCAACAGCGCCGCCGTGCCCTGGTCCTTAACTGTCCCATCGGCGTCGTAAGCGTCTGCGACGAAGCGGATGTACGCTTCAGGCGCGTTCAGTTGCGGCGCGTCGAGGAAGCTCAAAACGCTGCGCATGGACGACTGCATCACCGCGGTGCCGATGCCGCCAGGCGAAGCTCCGATGATCCCCGTCGGCTTCCGCGCGAAAGAGTTGGTGCCCCATGGCCGTGAACCCCAGTCGATGGCGTTTTTCAGCGCCCCGGGGATGGAGCGGTTGTACTCGGGGGAGACGAAGAGGATGCCGTCCGACGCTGCGATCGCGTCCTTCAGCGCCTTGCCTGCGGGCGGAAAATCAGCGTCGTAATCGGAGCTGTACAGCGGCAGGTCCTTGATTTCAATCTCGTGGAATTCGAGTTCTGGCGGCGCCACGCCGATCAGCGCCTTGGAGAGGGTCCGGTTGATGGAGGTGCTTGAGAGGCTTCCTACGAAATAGCCGATTTTGAATGTGTCCATGGCGGCGTTCCTTCCCGACGGCACGGCCGGAGCCGGCTCGACGACGGTGCGGAGGCTGGTTGCCCCGGCTCACGTTCGACCCTAATTCAGTTGCGCACATAGCGCAGCCCCCCGCATTGACTCATAGAAAACCTCCGCGTAGCCGGATACGTTGCCTCATTTGAAAACCTCCGCGTAGTGGCGTGGTTGAGGGTGTTGGCGGCGGTT
>NZ_JBIRZS010000014.1:0-119896 GCF_044391085.1 Paenarthrobacter sp. NPDC018779
AAGCGACAGAGCGTCAAAATCATGCCGGAGCCGGCAGGCCAGCACACCCATATCCTGCACCAGGAAACAGGCTACGAAAAAGGTAACGAGCGTCCGGGGGAAGGGGGTGTTTGGTGAGAGAGGGTCCGGGGTAAGGGGGTGTTTGGTGAGAGAGGGTCCGGGGTAAGGGGGTGTTTGGTGAGAGAGCGTCCGGGGGGAAGGGGGTGTTTGGTGAGAGAGGGTCCGGGGGAGGGGGTGTTAGGCCGGGCGGAGCTCCGCTGGCGTCAGCATCTCCCGCTCAAAGCCCACTTTGCGGCGCTCGCCGTGCAGTACCACCTCGTGCGTCGCAGCGTCTGAAGTGCTGGAGGTCGAGACATGCAGCTTCACCAGCCCTGGCGTCACCACGCGTGCCAGGTCCAGCCCAGTGAAGGACGTGCGATCGGCATGGACCGTGAACTCCACTTCGGCAGAGGACCCGGCGGCCAGCTCCACCCTGGCGTAGCCGATCAGTTCGCGGACAGGCCGGACCACCTCGCCCACGGGATCTTCCAGATAGAGCTGCACGATCTCAGCCCCTGCGAGGGATCCCGTGTTGGTCACCGTGCAGGAGATGGTGACCGAGTCCGACGTCGACATGGTGGGCGCACTGCAGCGGTGGTCCGCGAGGGAAAAGTCCGTGTAGGACAAACCGTGCCCGAAGCCGAACAGTGGTGACGGATCAAGTGCACTGACCTGCGTAGCTCCGGCCAGGCGCGAGTGGAGGTACGTGCCGGGCTGGCCGCCGGGGGACCGGGGCACTGAGACGGGCAGCTTTCCTGACGGATTGACGACGCCGGTGAGCACGTCCCAGAGGGCGGCGGCACCTTCTTCGCCCGGGAAGAAGCCCTGGATCATCGCGTCGGCGCGGTCCACGAAGTCGCCCAGCGCGTAGGGCCTGCCGCTGAGAACAACTACCACGGCGCGGGTGCCGGAATCAGCACACGCCGCCAAAACATGGTCAAGCATGCGGTGCTGGTCGCCCGGTAGACGGAGGTCGGCGGCGTCGTTTCCTTCGCCGGAGGTACCCCTGCCGAACAGGCCGGCGTTGTCGCCAACCACCACGATGCAGGTGTCAACGGACGCCGCAACGGCACATGCTTCGGCAATCTGCTCGTCGCTGGCGGACTCGCAGTTGCCGGTCACAGACACCGCCACGGAGGAGAAGCGTTCCAAGGCCACGGCGGCCACGGAGGGCACTGAGATGCCCATGGGCACCTCCGGATGGGACGCGCCCACGTGGGCGTCGAAGGAGTAGCAGCCCAACATGGCGAAAGGATCGTCGGCCAAGGGGCCAACAACCGCCACGGAACCTCCGGGAGAGAGCGGCAGGGCAGGAGTGCGCTGAGGAGCGCGGTTGCTCAGCAGGACCAGGGATTGTGCGGCCAACTTCCTCGCCAACTGCCGATCTTCGGCAGAATCCAGCTCAACGGGACCGGACAATGCGGCAGGTTCGGCCGGGAAGTCCGGGGCCAGCAGCCCCTGTTCTTGTTTTTGGCGCAGCACCCGGCGAAGGGCCGTGTCCACTACTTTCTCGTCCAGCCTGCCGTCGCGCACCAAGGACAGCAGCGGCCCGCCGTAGCAATTGACGGTGGGAAGTTCCACGTCGACGCCGGCAGTCAACGCCAGTGCCGCGGCGTCGCCGGAGTCGGCGGCTACTCCATGCGTCACGTTGAGGAAAGCAACCCCAAAGTAGTCAGCCACCACCGTCCCGCCGAAGCCCCATTCCTCACGAAGCAGCCCGGTGAGAAGGGATCGGTTCCCGGCGGCCGGTACGCCGTCGACATCGGTATAAGCGTGCATCACGGAGCGTGCGCCGCCGTGGCGGATGGCCATTTCAAACGGCGGCAGCATGACGTCGGCGAGTTCCCGCGGACCCATGGAGACCGGCGCGTGGTTGCGGCCGGCCCGGGAGGCGGAGTAGCCCACGAAGTGTTTTAGGGTGGCGACGATGCCGGTGGATTCCAAGCCTTGGACGTATGCAGTGGCGAGGGTGCCTACGAGGTAGGGGTCCTCTCCAATGGTCTCTTCGACGCGGCCCCAGCGAAGATCGCGGACCACATCCAGCACGGGCGCCAGGCCTTGGTGGATCCCGAGGCCACGCATGGACGTGCCGATCCTCTGTGCCATCTCGCGCACCAAGGCGGGGTTGAACGTTGCGCCCCACGCGAGGGGGACCGGGAAGGCCGTGGCCTTCCAGGCAGCCAGTCCGGCCAGGCACTCCTCATGGACCTGGGCGGGAATCCCGAAACGGGAGGCGGCCATGATTTGTTCCTGGGCGGCGGCGAGCCGACTGGCGCCTTCGGCAGGTTCCACGGGAACTGTCCCGTACATGCGCGTGATCTGGCCGAGCCCATTGGCAATGACATCTTCCCACGATCGCGGGTCGCCAGCCATCTGGCTCTGCAAAGGAGCGACGGAGTCGCCATCCGTGGACGCGTTCACCCAGACGCCCACCAATTGGGCCAGCTTCTCTTCGAGAGTCATTTCACGGATGAGGTGTTCCACAACGTCCTCGGCGGGGACGCGGGCAAGTGATTGCTGTTCGGCGGCGCCGCTGCTCACTGGGTTCTCCTTGGGTTGTGATGGCGATTTTTAGAAACTATCAGAAAGTTCTGTTTACTTTCCAGATGCAAAAGTGTTGACTGATTGTTGGGCGGCTACTCCAGAATTTGCTGTTTCTGCACATAAATGAGCATTTTCTTGGAGGTCAGGGTGTGCGTATCTTCATCCAATCCGTCCGAAACTTTCCGAACAGAAACCCTAGGAAGAACCCCATGAACACCTACAGAGTGGCCATCGTTGGAACCGGCGGGATCGCCGCAGTTCACGCCGCCAACCTGGCCCGCACCGACAACCGCGCCCAAGTGGTGGCCGCCTGCGACGTCGACGAGGCCCGGTTGGATGTCTTCTGTGACGAGCACGGAATCTCCGGCCGATACGGCACCCTCACGGAACTCCTGGCCGAAGCGAAGCCGGACATCGTGCACCTCTGCACACCGCCCATGATGCACATCGACCAAGCCATCGAGTGCCTGGAAGCCGGTGCCCATGTGCTTTCAGAGAAGCCGCCGGCGCTGAGCCTTGCCGACTTCGACCGGTTGGAAACGGCCCAGGCGAAGAGCGGCGCGGAGTTCTCCTGCGTCTTCCAGCACCGTTTTGGCGATGCCTCGGCCGCCGCACGCAAACTGATCGGCGGCGCAGACTTTGGTCGTCCACTCGTGGCCCGCTGCGACACGCTCTGGTACCGGCCCGACGAGTACTTCGACCTCCCGTGGCGTGGAACCTGGAAGGCCGAAGGCGGCGGACCGACCATGGGCCACGGCATCCACCAGTTCGACCTTCTCCTGCACCTGCTCGGCCCGTGGGAGGAAGTGGTCGCGATAGCCTCGCGCCAAGCCCGGGCGACCTCCACCGAAGACCTGTCCGCTGCCTTGGTCCGCTTCGAAAACGGTGCCACGGCCACCGTGATCAACTCCTTGCTCTCGCCGAGGGAGACCTCGGACATCCGCATCGACTGTGAGTTCGCCACCATTGAGCTCAGCCACCTCTACGGCTACGGCACCAAGGACTGGACCATCACCGCCGCCCCTGGTCACGAGCCGGGCGTTACGGGTGCCTGGGAAGCCGAAACCTTGGAACGCGGCAGCGGCCACTCTGCCCAGTTCCTTGCCATGTATGACGCGCTCGACGCCGGACTGCCCCTTCCAGCCGGAGCCCACTCTGCGCGGCAAACACTGGAGTTCGCTGCCGCGATTTACGCCTCGGCGTTCACCGGCCAGCCTGTCCGCCGAGGGGACATTGTTCCCGGCCACCCCTTCTACGACGGCATGGACGGCGATGGCCTCGGTACCCGTGTCCTGGCCGCCACCGCCCACGCCTGAGCCTGGAGAACCCATGACCACCACTGCCACCAACCACACAACGAACGCCCTCAGCTACCAGGACGATGGCCGCACACTCACCTTCACTGTCGGCCTCCAGCACATCGCGAGCTACACGTACCGTCCCACGGACCACCAGTACGAAAGCCCGCGGCCCTACTTCCACCCACTCACAACCCTGGGTGGCGACGACGTCACGATCTCCCGGCCGTGGGACCACGTATGGCACAAGGGCTTGTCCTGGGCCTTGCCGAACGTGGGCGAACACAACTTCTGGGGCGGAGCCACCTACACCCGCCAAACCGGCTACGCCAACCTGGACAACAACGGGGCCATGAACCACGAGGTGTTCACGAGCATCGAGGAATCCGCGGACGGGATCGTAGCCTCAGAGTCACTGGTCTGGACCCTGCAGCCCATGCCGGGAAGCGAAGGGCGGGCGCTCATCAGCGAGCAACGCCGCTTCGCCATACAGCTCCTGCCGATCCCGGGCTCCTGGGTGCTGCTCTTCGAAACCACCATGGACAACACTTCCGACGCGGACATCAACATCGGCAGCCCCACCACCGAGGGCCGGGACAACGCGGGTTATGGCGGACTGTTCTGGAGGGGACCCCGGTCCTTCACCGGCGGGGAGTTCCGCTCCGAAGCCGGTGCAGGTGCCGACGAGTTTATGGGCACCCGGTCGCCTTGGATTGCCTTCACCGGGCAGCATGATGTCACGTGCCGCAAGTCCACCATCCTCTTTGTCGAGGACCAAGCCAACCCGGGTGCGTCCAACCAGTGGTTTGCCCGCTCGTCGATGTTCGCATGCCTCGGTTCGGCGCCTTTCTTCAGCGAAGTAGTCCCGCTCAAGGTGGGCGAACCGCTCACGTACCGGTACGCCGTCGTGATTTCCGATGGCGACGTGGACGCCGGTGCGGCTGCCGCGCTGGCGGACGCAGCGGCGGTGGCATTGGAGGCCTGGGCTTAGTGTGCACGTCGTTCCCGGGCGCCACGGCGGTGTCTGAAGTCAGCATCTATTCGTGGCCCGGGGCTGACGGCGCAGCAGGAGGTTCGCCGCACCTGCACACAGCCTCCACCGAGGCCTACGTGGTTCAGCAGGGGACTGGACGCTTGGAAACTTTGGACTCGCGCGGATTTACGTCCACGCCCCTGGAACCGGGAACGGTGGTGTGGTTCACGCCCGGCACCGTGCACCGCGCCATCAACGACTCCGGCGACCTGCGCGTGCTCGTGGTCATGCAGAATGCGGGGTTGCCCGAAAACGGCGACGCCGTCATGACGTTTCCGCCTGAACATCTGATGAGTATCGACGCCTACGCACGGGCCGCCCACCTTCCGTCCAGGGACGCCGACGGCGGTGAGGCGTTCGCGGAGGCGGCCGCGCGCCGTCGTCGTGATCTGGCGTTGGCGGGGTATCTGGAGCTGAAAGCCGCCGTCCAGGAGGCGGGGGTGGCGGCGCTCGCTGACTTCCATGCGGCCGCCGCGAACTTGGTGCGGGACCGGACTGAGCTGTGGCGCGGTTATCTTGCGGACGGAGCTGCCAGGCAGGCGGAAGTGACAGCTGGCCACTTGGCTTCACTGGAGTCCATGGAAACTTTCTACCTGCAGGAAGCAAGGACTACGATGGGCGAACGGAAATCCCGCAGGATCTACGGCATGTGCGGCCGAATCCAGGCCTGGGAACTTTCCGAAACTGTTGGTGCCGGGACGGTGGTTTCCGGCTGAAAGGGGTAGCTTCATGGTGACCAAGCAGGACTCGGGACGGGCGACCATCAGCGAGATCGCCCGTGAAGCCGGGGTGTCCGTGCCCACGGTTTCCAAGGTCCTCAACGGCCACGCCCATGTAGCGGCCGCCACGCGCGCCAGGGTCGAGGAAATCATCGCCAAACGCGACTACGCCCGCAGGCCCGCCAAACGAAGCAAGAAGGCCGGGCTTGTAGACCTGGTGTTCCCGGGCATGGGTTCGGAGTGGGCCTGCGAAATCATTGAGGGCGTGGAACGCGTAGCCCAGGAAGCAGGCTACGGCACCGTGGTCAGCAGCCTCTCCCTGGACGGCTCGCGCATCCGCCCGTGGTTGGCGAACCTCGCCGAGCGAAAGTCCGACGGCGTCCTGCTGGCGGTTTACGAACTGGACCCGAAGCAGATCCAGCGCATCAAGTCGCTGGGTATTCCCGTGATCCTGATCGATCCCGTTGGCCAGCCCGGTCCTGAACTTATGACGGTGGGTGCTGCCAACTGGGACGGCGCGTTCTCGGCCACCGAGCACTTGTTGAAGCTGGGCCACCGGCGGATCGGCATGATCGGCGGACGCGAGGATTTGCAGTGCAGCGGCGCCCGCGAAGATGGGTACTTGGCGGCACTCAGGCGTGGGGGTGTGGAAGCTGATTCGTCCCTGATGGTGCCGGGAGATTTCTCCATTGAGTCGGGGGAGCGTGGTACTGGGGCGTTGCTGTCCTTGAAGGAGCGGCCCACTGCGATCTTTACCGGCAATGATGCCCAGGCTTTGGGTGCCTACCGGGCCGCGCGATCTGCGGGGCTGCGGATACCGGAGGACCTGTCCATCATTGGCTTTGACGACATCCCCGCGGCTGAATGGATCGAGCCCGGCCTCACCACAATCCGGCAGCCCGTGGTCCAGATGGCAGAAACGGCCATGCGGGCGCTGCTCCGGCATCTCGAGGGCGACGAGGAACTGCCTCAACGGATCGAACTTGGCACCGAGCTGGTGGTGCGGGGGTCGACAACGGCTCCCCAGTCGCCTTGATGTAGCAGATCATGAACTTTTGAGCTTTTTGTCGAAATGTTCATGATCTGCGACATTTGGACATTTCATTGATATGGTGAAGATGTGCAACATTCGGACGAGACCGTCTTCTTTCGGGCCTTCGACGCCAGGTCCTTCGGGGCTGCGTTGAGAAGCGCTCGCCAGGAACGTGGACTGACCCAGCAAGAACTCGGAGCCATGATTCGGGCCAGTCGTCACACCATCGTGCGACTCGAACGAGGGGAGAATGTCGCCTTGGAGACCGCGATGGCCGCTGCCAAGGCTCTCGAGCGGGACGTGGCCCTCATACCGCGTTTTTCCAGGTTGGATGTTAAGCGATGAAGGCCCCCAAGCGGCTTGCTGTTTGGCTGCATGGACGGCACATTGCGTGGCTCACGGGTACGTCCTTACGTCCGAAACTGGAATACCTGACAGATGTGGTTGCTGAGTATGGCTCGGGCGCGGCGCTGCTCTCCCTTTCCTTGCCGCTGCGTCGCGGGGTTCTTTCCGGGCCGGAGGTCTATAACTTCTTCGATGGGCTCCTGCCTGAAGGGCAGGTCCGAGCGCAGATAGCGTCCCAGAGCAATAGCTCCGTCACTGACATCAAAGCCCTCTTGGCAGCGATAGGCGCTGACTGTGCCGGAGCCGTCCAGGTGTTGCCTGAAGGCGTTGATCCCGCCGGCGGGGGCGAACTGCTCGAAATGTCGGAAGCGGAAGTCGTGACGGTCGTCGAGTCGCTTCCAACGTGGGACCTCCCTGACGACTTTGCCATCACAACCTCCCTGGGCGGCGTCCAGTCCAAACTACTTCTCACTCGGCGGGGCGATCGCTGGTACTGGCCAGCCGCTGGAGCCGCCTCAACGCACATCATTAAGCCGGATCCGTTGGATTCGCCGATTCCCCATTTGCTCGCATCGGAAGACTGGGCTCTGAGGCTGGCTTCGGCTATTGGTCTAAGGTCGGCAAGGACCGAGCTGGAGGTCTTTGGGTCGAGGCTGGCGCTTGTAGTCCAGCGGTATGACCGGAACACGGATGGCGCCCGGATCCACCAAGAGGACTTTACTCAGTTACTTGGGCTGCCGTCGGCCGCGAAATACGATCAGTCGGTCAGTACGCCTTCCAGGCTGGCTCGAGTCGTCGAGGCCGCCGGACCACATGCGAGGAACGTCGACGCTTTCCGCTTGGAGCTCTTGAAGTGGGTGACGTTCAATCTCCTCATCGGTAACGGCGATGCTCACTCGAAGAATTACTCGATACTGCTTGGTGAAAGCGGGGCGGTCTCGCTGGCTCCCATCTATGATGCGGCGCCCACACTCCTGCTGTACTCCAGGAGCTCAAACGCGGGTCACGCGATTGCCGGGCAGGCGAGGCTCAATTACCTAACAACTGATCACCTGGTTCGGGAGGCCGCGTCTTGGGGTACTGATCCTGGGGAGGCTCAAGCTGCTGTAGAAGCGACGCTGGAGTCGGCCATGGAGGTGGATGTCAGTGCTGCATCGGAGATTGCCATGCTTCCGGATTTGGTTGCTGCCCGTGCAAGCGACCTACTCGCCGGAAAGACTGCCCGACGGGCGTGACCTTCCCGACCTTCTTTGCCGGAAGAACGGCCACTTCGCAACTGCAGCAGGTTGCAAAGTGGCCGTTCGTTTGTGGAAGTGGGTCAGGACGGTTCGCCCACTAGCCTTAGCCCCGGCCCATCGAAGTCGACGGATCCTCGCCGCCCTCTGAGGGGTCTGCCCGGAGTGCGTCCGGGTCACCTTCCGGCAGGCCGGCCGGTCCGGGGACGTCTCCCGAAGCCGTGGGGATGTCTTGGTCGCCTTCGCGGTCCTGGTTGATGTCGCTGTCTGTCACGCCCGAGTCGTGGTGGGTGTGTTCTTCGTGCGCCTCACCGTGTCCGTCCACGGCGAAGGAGCGGTCATCCTCCTGCTCGCCGGGTACGTCCGAGTCCATGGCATTGGATCCCTCGCTGATGGAGGAGTGCACGTGGATGTCGTCAGCCTTCTCGTTGGGATCGGGGACCTGGCCCTTGTCCACTGGATCGGACGTGCCGGCCAGGTCCTCCATTGCGTTCTCTGCTGCCTTGTGGATGCTGTCTTCGATGCCCATGCGATGACTCCTTTTCGATCGATGGTGTGTGTGGCGGACCGGAACTATAATGGTAAGCATACTTAGTTATTGGTGGATGCGACAGCCGTAAGGAGTTGACAGAATGCCGTTTGATCTCTTCACAAAACCGCAGGTCAGCGCTTGCCGTGGCGCACTTTGTACCGGTGATCGTTGGACGATAAGGTATCTTCAGACCGTTTTGCAGAGGGCGGCAATCTCCGCTCCTTTGCTGTAGGCCAGGGACGCTTTTCAGTCAGTAGGAACACGTCACATGGTCAACCCCCGCCCCGAGCAGGAAGCTCTCCAGAATGGTTACTTTCTGGATCTTGTCCTGGGTAGCGAAGATGTCGAGGCGTTTCTGACGGACTTGGCCGCTTTCTCGTCCGAAAGTCTCTCGCTCTCCGATGCTCCCGTTTTCTGTGGGATCACTGTCTTGCGCAAGAAGCGCGCCGCCACTGCCGCCAGCAGTGATGAACGAGCCCGAATCCTGGATGAACTCCAAAACACCCATGAAGGTCCCTGCCTGACCGCGATGGACAGTATGGGCTCTGTTTTGGTTCCGGATCTGGTCCGCGAAGTTCGCTGGCCGGAGTATGTGGAGGCCGCAGCCGGACAAGGCCTGCGGTCCGTCCTCAGCGTTCCACTTGTGGTTGAAGGGGACACCCGGGCCGCGCTCAATCTTTACTCCGAGCGAGCACATGCTTTCAGCGACGCGGATGTTGAGCGCGCCGAAGTCTTCGCCTCGCACGCCTCCAAGTCGCTTCGCCTGGCCCTTAAGATCGCGCAGCTCAGTGACGCCCGCAACGATCTCACCGCGGCCATGCAGTCCCGCACGATCATCGACCTTGCAGTGGGAGCGATCATGGCGCAGAACCACTGCAGCCAGGAGGAAGCCTTCACGATCCTCCGGACGGCCTCAAGCAACCGGAACATCAAGCTGCGTCACCTGGCACAGTCGATCATCGCCGCCGTCTCATCAGGCAAGGTCACGACGCACTTCGAGGAGTAAGAGTCGCGTCACGGCGCACCCTCCTACACGAGCTTCACGGCATTGCGGACAAGCTCCCGTGTGGCCTCGACCGAAGAATCCGGATCTGGGGCGTCCCGCCAACGTCCCACCCAGCGGCCTCGTTTCGTGACCCGAAGCAACCATGTACCAGACTGGGGTAGGTGACCAACAGAAACTCCCGACCCGGCCTGGCCATCGCCGCGCTCAGCATCGGTACCGCGCTGAATCCGCTGAATTCGTCGATGATCGCGGTGGCCCTGGTGGTGTTGCGGGAGGACTTCGCGCTCGACGTCGCCACGGTCACCTGGGTGATCACCGCCTTCTACCTCGCGTCTGCTGCCGGCCAGCCGCTCATGGGCCGTTTCGCTGATCGCTTTGGTCCACGCCGCTTGTTCACTTTCGGCATGGCCCTCGTGGCGGTGACGTGCGCCATCGCGCCCTTCCTGCCGAACTTCGCCTTGGTCTGCGTTGCCCGGGCCCTGATGGCTGTGGGCACAGCCACGGCGTATCCGTCCGCCGTCGTGATGGTTACCGACCTCAGCCGCCTTGCCAACGTGCCGACCACCCGACCACTCGGGCGGATCCAGATGGCCAACACGTCCGCTGCCGCCGTGGGGCCCGTGGTGGGTGGCCTGCTGGTGAGCCTGTTCGATTGGCAGGCACTGTTCGTCATCAACGTGCCGCTGGCGCTGATCGCCTTGCTGGTGGTGCAGCGGACCGCGCCCGCCGACGCCGGACGGGAGACCGGCTCGCTCGGCAAACTCATTCGCGATTCGGACATCCCGGGCATCCTCGCGTTCGTGGTCTCCCTGATGCTGGCCATGATGGCGCTGCTGAACGTGTTGCCCGATTTCCGTTGGTACCTGCTGGGCGCTGCCGTGGTGATCGGCGCGCTCTTCGCGTGGCGGGAACTCCGCTTCAACCCGCCGTTCCTGGACCTCCGCCTGCTGGGCAGGAACCGCCCACTCCTGTTCATCTACCTGGTGTTCGTGGTGTTCAGCGGGGTCTACTACTTTGCGTTCTTCGGCCTTCCGCAGTTGCTCCAGGAAGCAGGGAATTACGACGCCGGACTCGTAGGCCTGCTCATGCTTCCCCTTGCGTCGATGTCCGTTTTGGTGACGCCGCTGACCGTCCGGCTGATCGAGCGGTTCGGCGTCCGGGCCGTGCTGATCACCGGGGTGCTGGTGCTCACCGGTGCGTCCGCGGCGCTTGGCCTGCTGACCTTGTCCCTCTGGCCACCGCTGGTGCTGGTCCTGACCGCCGCTATGGGTGTGCCGTACGGTGCCGTGAGCACGGCCTCCAACCAAGGCCTGTACGTCTCGGCACGGCCCGAGGAACGCGGCGTGGCGGCCGGAATCTTCCAGACCTGCCGGTACTTGGGCGCCATCACGGCCACCGTGCTGATCGGTGTGTTCTACGGACCCGGTGTGAACCAAGCCAACTGGGGTTTGATGGTCCTGGTGATGCTCGCGCTGAGCGCCGTGGTGATCGTGCTGTCCGTGATGTGGCGGAAACCGGCGGCCTAGTCCGAGATGATCCGGATGCTCACCTCGGGAAGTTTCTCGATGATGCGCCGCGGAATGTTCCCTTGGAAGGCGAGCCACAGAATGTGCCCGCTCGGCGTCACGGACTCCACCTTGCCGCGGTCCACGAACTGCCCGTGATCGTACACTTCCACGTTCCGTCCCCTGAGCCCGGTCCAGTCCGTAGCCACAACCCAGCCAATACCCGGTTCCATGGCAGCCCGGGGTTCCTGCGTTCCAGTCATGAGTCATCCCTCTTTTGTGCGTGAGCCTTTTCAAGTCAGTGGCGAGGCCCCGTAGTTCATGACGGCACAGTTCAAAAATGGGAGCCCGCAGGGGAGCGCTGGGGATTGCCTGAATGTAGCATCTGGAATATGTCCAACGACTCAGCCATCAAGGCCAGCACCGTCAGCAAGACGTTCAGCCGGACCACGCAAGTGTCCGCCACCATCAATGCGACCCCGGCCAAGGTTTGGAGCTTGCTGACCACGGCAAGTGACTACCCCAAGTGGAACTCCACGGTGGTCTCGCTGGAGGGTGAGATCACGCCCGGCTCCACCATCCGGCTCGTCTCAACGCTGGATTCGAGCCGGACCTTCAAGCTCAAAGTCAAGGAGTTTGAACCCGCCCGACGCCTCTCCTGGGGTGACGCCCTGGGCACCCGCGTGTACACGCTCACGGAAACGAACGGAGGCACGCGCTTCGACATGAACGAGCGCATCGGTGGCCCCATCTTCCCGTTGTTTGCCAGCAAGATCCCGTCCTTCGACGCGAGCTTTGAGCAGTTCGCGGCCGACCTGAAGACGGCAGCGGAGAAAGCCAGCTGAATAAACGACGTCGGCAGCGGGGGTTCCGCGGGCCGCGTCACCTCAGGACGACCAACTGCTGCGTTGCCCTCGTCATGGCCACATAGCGGTCCACGGCACCCTCGATGCCGTCGCCGAATCCGTCCGGCTCCACGAGGACCACAAGATCGAACTCCAGCCCCTTCACCAGTTCCGGTGACAGGACACGGATGCGTGGCGACGCTGGGAGCGAGCCCAGACCGGCGTCGTGCGTGGCTATGACGCAAGCGACGCCGTCCGCGTTGGCTGCAAGCCAATCGGTGAGAATCTTCTCAAGATCGTCCACGTTGCCGTGCCGCACCGGCGGGCCGCTGCGGATGGACGTGGGCACGTTGGCGTCGGGGAGTGCGGCCCGGATCATGGGCTCAGCCTCGGCAATGACTTCCTCGGGAGTGCGGTAGTTGATGGTCAGGCTGGTCTGGTGGATGGTCCCCAGCCCCACGCGTTCCAACCGCTCCTGCCAGGACTCGACGAATCCGTGCCGGGCCTGGGCGCGGTCGCCAACCACCGTGAAGCTCCGCGAAGGGCAGCGCTGCAGCAGCATCTGCCACTCCGCGTCCGTGAGTTCCTGCGCCTCGTCCACCACGATGTGCGCGAACGGGCCGGCCAACACATCGGGGTCGGCGACGGGTACATCCTCGACGAGTTTCTCCAGCATGTCCTCGCCGCGGAGCATGGACATGACCATGAGCTCGGAGTCGTCGGCGGCGATGAGGTCCTCCACCACGCGGTCCATCAGTTCCTTCTCCGCTGCTGCCTCGGCTTGTTGGCGTCGCTGGTTCTTCGCGGTCTCAGGGTCGCCGAGCCGCTGCCGGGCTGCGTCCAGGAGCGGGAGGTCGGGGATGGTCCAGGCTGTGGGGTTGGTTCTCTGTAGCGTCCTGACTTGTTGATCGGTGAGCCACGGAGCGCACAGTTTCGTGAAGGCCGGGACGCGCCAGAGATCGGTCACCAAATCCGCATAGTCCAGCAGCGGCCAGGCCTTGGTGAACCTTTGCGTCAGCTCTGCGTTCTGCGCGAAGGCCCTTCGGAGGAGCTCCTCGGGTACTTCGTCGGTGTCGAACTTATCCAGCAGGATGGTCACCAGCTCGTCCCAGACCTCCCCGCGGGCCTCGTTGTGCGGGGTGCCGGGGCTTGGCGCGTTGAAGGCCTCGGCCCAGTCTTCCGCGCTGAGCCACACATCCGCCCACGGCGTCTCCACCTCCATGCCTTCCGTGGGCGGCTGCTCGTAGAACCGGACCGCTTTTTTAACGGCTTTGACCATGTCTGCTCTCGTTTTAAGGCGTACGACGGCGGCATCCGGCTCGGGAGCCGCGGCGGCTCCTTCGGGAACCAGGTCCCGGATGGTGCACGTCTGCACGCCCTCCTCTCCCAGGCTCGGAAGGACATCCGCCACGTAGTTCAGGTAGGGGCGGTGCGGTCCGATGAACAGGACCCCGCCGCGGCGATGCCCCAGCCGGGGATCGGAGTAGAGCAGGTAGGCGGCACGGTGCAACGCGACCACGGTCTTACCGGTACCCGGACCGCCGTCGACCACCAACGCACCACGGGACGAAGCCCGGATGATGGCGTCCTGGTCCGCTTGGATAGTGCCGAGCACATCCCGCATCTTGGCCGAGCGACTGGAGCCCAGGCTGGCGATGAAGGCGGAGAGGTCCTCAAGTGCTGCTGTGCTCTCTGTTGGTTCTTGGCCAAAGGATTCGTCCCAGTAGTCCGTGATCCGGCCACGGGTCCACCGGTAGCGGCGACGGCCGGCCAAGCCCATCGGGTTGGCGTGGGTGGCGCCGAAGAAAGGCTCGGCAGCGGGGGAGCGCCAGTCGATGAGGAGGCGTTGGCCGTCGCTGTCCGTCAGGCCGAGGCGGCCGATGTAGAGGGGTTCTGCGTTCCCGGCTGTGGTGACGCGGCCCAGGCACAGGTCCAAGCCGTACGCTTTCAGTGCCTTGAGCCTGCCCGTGAGCCGGCGGGTTTCGACGTCCTTCTCTACGGCTTCCTGGCCAAGGCGGCTGGGGGCTCTTTTGATGGTTTCCAGTTGCTCTTCGAGGTCGGCAATGGTTTGTTCCAGGCTGGCGGCGATGGCTGCGAAGTGCTGTTCGTCCTGGGCGACGAGGGCTGGGTTGGCTTTGGGGGATAGGTGCTCGGGCAGGTTGAAGGCACTGGTTGCGAGTGGCATGGGAGCTCCTTGGTCCGGATTCGGCTCTCAATTGTGCAGGAACCCCTGGGCCTTGCGGCAAGGCCCCCTGTGCCGTATAGATTGAAAGTGAGGAGAGGTGTTCTCCTCTTTTTTGTGCCCTTCTCTCGGGCCCGTTCCGCCGCCATTTCGATGCTTAGCTGCCCACTGTGCCGTGCGAACCATCGACTGGGCAGCAAGCCATCGAATCGGCCGAACCCGCCCTCGCTCCCCCTTTAGACGCATGGCTGCGTGTTAGACGGCAGGAATCGTCTAATGCACAGGGAGCCATCGAACCGGGGTCCTTAGGCAGTCATGTGGGTGGGCCGTCGGAACTGTGTGGCTTTCTTACAGCGACGCGATGGTTGCGAGTAGCAATGGGCCGATCACCAGGACGATCAGGAGGATGACCATGACGGCACGTCCTTTGCGATTGCCCACATTCACTGTCAGGCCGATGCCTGTGCCGGGTCGTTTGGGGACAAGGATGTGCGGGTCGTCCGGATTGTTGTAGAGGATGCCCGCGATCCAGAGCTTGTCTTCTTCCTCCTCGGCCGCTGTGGGGTGAATCCCCTGAGCCAGTGCGGTCCGGCGCGCCCGGCGTGAAGCCATGGTGTAAGAAACCGGGATCACGCCAAGAACAAGTGCAATGAGTAGAAGGGCCGGCCACGAAGAAACATGATCTGCCATCCTGCCAAGGCAAAGTATGCGAACACGATGGCTATCAGGAACGAGGTGCCGCCCAGGGCCGCGATGGTGCCGCGGATCAGTCCTTCCCGGTGATAAAACTCCCAAGGGCTCGGTTCCTTGTCCGGACGTACCATCTTGGGCACCGCGGCCGCGACGATCGCCAGAAGCGCGATGACTCCGGCGGCCGTCAGGAGTGGAAAGAAGACCGAGCCGAAGGTCTTCGGGGACCAATCATCGGGACGTCCACCTGGCCCCCAGTGGGTGGCAACAACCTCGGGCAGCGACTCAAAGATGCGGACCCCGTAGACGAAGCAGGCCAGTACGATGATGCCCGCTGCGAGATGCAGCAGCCAGAGCGGGCCGCGTCCACGCTTGATGACAGTTTCAGTTGCGCCAGTCACGAGGGCCAGCCTAGTCCCAGGTGGGATCAACGGATAACGGGTCTATTCCTCGCTGCGGCTCCTGCACTTGTACTCTTATGCAGGCTGATGCTTGTCAGCCAACTAAACGCGTCAGCGCATCTGCAGTCCTATGCTGAGGCCCATTCCGCGGATGTAGCTGGAGAAGGACAGCTCTTGAAGAAGCCGGTGTTCGTATTTCTTGTCACGACGGTGGCAGTACTCCTTGCTGCACCCGGCGCCTGGGCCACTGCTTGGCTGGTGGGCGGAAAGACCCCCAGTCCGCTGGTGGTTGGTGTCGGACTGGTGGTTGGTTTGATCGTCGGGACCATGGGTGGTTCACGGTTTTGGGATGACCGGCGTGCGATTCGTGAGCGTGCTGCACAGGACGACGAAGGCTGAGTATTCAGTTTCAAGTCCAGGATGAATCCGCCAGTTAGACGCGTGGCTGCACGTTAGATGGCAGGCGACGTCTAACACGCAGCAAGTCGTCGAATCGGAGCCCTCCGCGCTGGGTGCGAGCCATCCAGGTGCCTGGTCTGCCAGCTAAGTGAGGGTGGCAAGATATTCACGTGATGGAAAACGACAAGCCCCGACGCCCCGACGTGGTTGAAGTCGAGCTCATAGGCGGGGTTGAAAAGCGACACCTTGAACTGAAGACGTACGACGACCAATGGCCCGCCAAATACGCCGACCACGAACGCCGTATCAAGGCCGCCCTCGGGAAGCATGCCATCGAGTTAGAGCACATTGGTTCTACGTCTGTCCCCGGCCTGGCCGCTAAGCCCATCATCGACATTCTCGTCACGGTCCGTGAAATCACGGCGGAGGAAGAGTACCTCGACGCACTTGTGGCCGCCGGCTATGAGCTCCGCGTCCGGGAACCGGGGCATCGTATGGTGCGAACACCGTCGAGGGACGTACATGTACATCTTCTTGAGGCGGGTGATCCTGCCGTTGATGACTACCTCCTTTTCCGCAACCGCCTTCGCACAGACCCAGGTGATCGGGCTCTCTATGAAGAGACCAAGCGTGCCCTGCTGAGTCAATCGTGGGCTGACATGAATGCCTACGCTGACGCCAAGACCGGCGTGATCTCAGCGATCAAGGCACGCGTACGCGCCAGCCGCACTTAGCCCCTGGATGTAAGCTTCAGGGGGCTTGTCGCAGCCTCGGCACACTAACAACTTCGAAGTACTGGCAAGGGACGGGCACGGTCGTGGCATCAGCAGTGGATGAGTGGGTCAAGGTTGGTCCGAGTCAGGCGAGGAAAGCCGCTAAGGTCTACGCATCACTCGGCGACCGAACACCTAGGGAGCGGACAAGCACTGTCGGATCCATGGCCTATGTCGTGTGGGTCGCCTCGCTCGCTGGTCTGGTTCTCCGCCGCGGTCCGGTCACGGTCATTGCCGGGACGGCCAGCGACTTCCGAAGGATGTTCAGGGTAAGGTTCACGATTGCTGTCGCAGTGGGCCCCGCACTCGCGATTCTCTTGAACACGGCTCTTCCGGTACCACAACGGCTTTGGGCGTCCTAGCTTTGATCATAGCCATCCTGCCATCGCGCAGGATCCACCGAACACGAGGCGTCCTCCCAAGTCTTCGCGTATGGAAAAAATGGAAGGGGGCTAGGGAGGTTTGGATGCTCTACGCCTTGATCCACGATCCGAAGCTCCCCGCCGACGAACTTGAAAGCACCCTGCGCAGCCTGGTTCCAGAGACGGGCGCCGCCTCGGCGGCCTTGGTGTGCACCGCGGCTGAATCCCAGGTGGAGGTCTTGAAGCGCCTTGGTTTCGTCCGTGACAGCGAACGTAGTGGGCTCATGTATCGCACTTCAGACGAGCGGAACTCAAACCCGGATGGGCTGTCGTTAGAGGTAGCGTGAAGCACCAGTCGACAACCCAAGGCCGCCGTTTAGATGCTCGGCTGCTTCTTAGACGATAGGAGTCGTCTAATGCGCAGCGAGCCATCGAAACGGGCTTCCATGGGTTCCCTGCCTTGCGATCTACGTCTGCTGCTCTGCCAGATAGTGTCTCGCCGGCGGTTGGGCGACGTGGATGAGCCGGATACGCTGTTGATCCGGTCGCCAAAGGAGTGCCTGCAAGCGTCCATCGGCCAGCAGTGTCAACTCCACGGTGTCGCCTTTGCGCACAGGTCCGATGGGGTTGAAAAAGCGGTACACGATGCTGAAGGATCGTGGCCTCCCGTCGACATCTTCAGCCTCCAAGTGAACCGCAAGGGCGCTTCCGTTGCCAGCCTTCCCAGTGACCGTGGCCTGCACAGTCCTCCACTGAGCGCCTGAGGCTAGCAGCTTTCGAGTCCGGCCAAAGTCCGTGAGATCGCCCCAAAAACACAACAAGCAGGCCAAAGCGGCGAACGGGAGTAGTGCGCCAAAGACAACGGGATCCGGGTGATTCGAGTCGTCAGCTCCGTCCACCCAGATGTCGAGTGGATCGGACGTTGAGACGTTCAAAGCCACAGGAAAGCCGACTCCTGGCAAGGTGCCGCAGCCGGCGTTGACTCCAGCGACGCCATGCAACTGCTGATCACTCACCGCGTAGGAAACATGGAGACGACACGAAGCCGAACGACGGGATGAGGTGTCCTCCTGCTTGGTCACTCTCGCCTCAACAGTCGTGTATTCGTCCATGGCGTGCCTGACTCCCACAATGACGGACCAACCGAGCAGCGCTGTGACGGTTCCGATGACCAGGAGGGCTATTACGCGCCTCATCAGAAGCGTCCGCCGAAGACTGCTTCCTTCCCACACAGGAACCGGAGGCTCGGTGGCCACAGTTGCCCTAAGAATGGTGTCTTGGGTGATCAGGATCCAAGCGCTCCCGACATCGTTACGCCTACGCTCCTTCCAGGCGAAGTACGTGCACGGTTTGTGAGGCGCGCGGGATTGGATGGCAAAGCAGCGCTGTCCCGGAGAACGCTGGGGCAGCGCTGCTTTTCAGCCGAGACTTATCGATTCAGGAACTCCTCGTGCTGCCGGTGTGCTTCCTTCACTTGCTCGCGGATCGTCTCGACGTCCTTGGCCTTGTTCCGGTACTTCAACGGCATCTGCACAATCTGTGCTTCCTCCGCGGTCAGTGCCCGGTAGATGCGCTCGCGTTCGGCGGCGTCGGCGGTGTAGTCGAGGTCGAGGTAGTCGACGGCGTGGCGACGCGCGTTGTTGATCGCGGTCTGGGCCTTGCCGGCCGGGCTGAGCAGTGACAGGAGAACGGTGACAACCAGGGTTCCGCAGATCACGCTGAGCGAGAGGCCCGTGGAAATCTCAAGGACGTTGACGTGCTCGCCACCGTTGATGAACGGCAGGTTGTTCTCGTGCAGCGCGTGCAGGATCAGCTTGACGCCGATGAACGCGAGGATCGCGGCAAGACCGTAGGACAGGTAGATGAGCCGGTCCAGCAGGCCGTCGATCAGGAAGTACAACTGCCGCAGGCCCATGAGCGAGAACGCCGTGGCCGTGAACACGATGAAGACGTTCTGCGTCAGGCCGAAGATTGCCGGAATGGAGTCGAGCGCGAACAGGATGTCCGTGCCGCCGATCGCCACCATCACCAGGAGCATAGGGGTTAGCGCACGCTTGCCGTTGACCACCGTGAAGAGCTTGTCGCCGTCGTACTTATCGGTGGTGTGGAAGAGCCTTTTGGCGAGCCGGATGATGAAGTTGTTCGCTTGATCGTCACCGTGGTCGCCGGGCTTGAGGAGGTTGCCGGCGGTCAGCAGGAGGATCAGGCCGAACAGGTAGAACACCCACGCGAACGAGTTGATCAGCGCGGCGCCCAGGAAAATGAAGCCGGTCCGGGCGATCAGCGAAAAGACGATACCGAACAGCAGCACCTTCTGCTGGTCCTCACGCGGCACCCGGAAGCTGGCCATGATGATCAGGAAGACGAAGAGGTTGTCGACGGACAGGGCTTTTTCCGTGATGTATCCGGCGAAGTACTCGGACCCCATTTGGGCTCCGCCGAAGACCAAGACCAGAATGCCGAAGACAACGGCCAGGCCCACATAAATGGACGACCAAATTGCTGCTTCCTTCAGCGACGGAACGTGGGCTTTGCGAATGTGGAAGAAATAGTCGAAGGCGAGAAGCGCCAAAATAACGACGATCGTGATGCCCCAAATGAGGGGAGAGACGGTCATGTGATCCTGCTTTCGTGAGGGGCGTGTAACTCAGCGAGGGTCAAAAACTCTTGCCATAAACCTACCGGGTTGGGTCGCCTGGCGTTGGTTCATGGCTGTGTGGGGGAGTACGACGGCGAGTGGCTGGGCTGGCTGCCTCCGGAAGTTGAGCGGGTGGAACGTCAGGGTGTCCTACGTAGCTTCCAACGATCTTTGTTGTGATCCCGGTTCCGAAATTGCCGGGTTTCCTCTGTTGCGCACATCACACGGATCAATGTCGAGTGACCTCCCGGCTTCGGGCAAGGATGGTGTACTCTCGTTATTATCAACTTGATAATAACGATTGGAGGGGCCATGGATGCCCTGCTCGACTGGATGAACTCCCCGGCTGTACCGAACCTTCTCGGCAGCCCCGTGAGCTGGATCGAAGTCATCGGATTCGTCACTGGCGCGGCCTGCGTCTACGGCGTTGCCCGGCAGAAGCTGTGGAGCTGGCCGGTTGGAATCATCAACAACATCGCGTTCATGATCTTGTTCCTGGGAGCTGGCCTCTACGGCGATACGGCGCTGCAGGTTATCTTCGGCGTGGTTGGCGCCTACGGCTGGTTCAACTGGATCCGCGGGAACCGGAGCACCGCAGCGAAAGACGACCTTCCCATCCGCGATGCGAGCCGTGCCGAAATCGCCTGGGGAGTAGGCATCACGGCGGTCGCGACGGCGCTGGTGGGATGGATGCTCGCCGTCGAAACCAATTCCACCGTTCCGTGGCCCGACGCGTTCATCCTTGCCGCCTCCCTGATGGCCACTTACGGCCAGACCAAGAAGATCATGCAGCAGTGGTACGTCTGGATCATCGTGGACATGGTCTCGATACCGCTGTACTTCGCGAAAGGGCTGGCGCTCACCGGCATCCTCTACATCGGCTTCCTGGCGCTCTGCATTTACGGCCTGGTGGACTGGAACCGTGCACGCCGAATGCAGGGCGTTGACGCAGCCCCAAGCGAAGGAGCACTGGTTTGAGCCTCTACGGCACGGGACTTGTCATAGGGAAGTTCTACCCACCACACGCCGGGCATCGGCACCTGATCCAGGCAGCAGCGGCTGAGTCGGACAACGTTTATGTCATCGTCCTGGGCACTCGCTTCGAGTCAATAAGCATGGCTGACCGTGCCCAGTGGCTTTCCACTGAATTCGAGACTTACGCGAATGTGCGAATCCTTGTCCAGGTTGATGATTGCCCGGTGGATTACGGCTCGGACGAGATCTGGAAGGCGCACGTTGAAGTGATGCGCTCAGCTTTGCAGAACGCTGGTGTTGAAAAGGTTGATGCCGTCTTCACTTCGGAGATGTACGGGTACCAACTGGCGGATGCTTTCAATGCCGAGCACGTCCTGGTGGACCCTGACAGGAGCGAGTTTCCCGTCAGTGGCACGCTCTGCAGGGATGACCTCAACGCAGCCTGGCCGCACATCATTGAACCTGCCCGGCAGGGTTTGGCTACGCGGATCATCGTGGTCGGGGCAGAGTCAACCGGCACCACTACCTTGACCCGTGCGCTCATGGATCACTATCGAAGCCGGTACCCGACCATCGGGGACGTCCCCGAGTACGGGCGCCTGCGGACCTACGAAAAGCTCGACGAACTCCGGAGCCTCAATCCCGGGACGGGCGTTGAGGACCTGGTGTGGACCACCGAGGACTTTGACCTCATTGCGAAGCGACAGAACGAGTTGGAGAACGCCGCCGCATCCCAGTGTCCGCTGGTCATCGCCGATACCGACTCGCTGGCGACCGTACTGTGGGAGCGCCGCTACATGGGCACGGACAGCTTCGGCGCTGCGGAGGCGGCAGCGAACCTCCCTGGGCGTGATGTCTATCTAGTAACTGATCACGAGGGTGTCGACTTCGAAGACGACGGAATCCGCGACGGTGAGCACATCCGGGCAGACATGACGGAGTGGTTCAAGGAGGCCCTGACCGCAGCAGGTCACTCCTGGGTATTGGTGACCGGCAGTCACGAACGACGGCTGGCTACGGCTACCACCATCATCGACCTCATACTGGAGCAACGGTCCACTTTCACTTCACCGCCGTGGGCCAAACGAACCATCCTGACAGGAGCCACCGCTTGAACAGCGAAAAGAAATTCTTGGCGTCGTACCGGCCCGAGGACTATCCCGCTACCGCTGTCACCGTGGACCTGGTTGTGTTGGCCGTCGCGCAGGGTGTTCTGCACGTTGCGTTGGTTCGCCGCGGTGAACACCCCTTCAAAGGTTCCCTCGCGTTGCCGGGCGGCTTCCTTCACCCTGATGAGGACGCCCTGCATGCTGCGTGGCGGGAACTCGCCGAGGAAACGGGCATGACGTTGCCTTCACCGGAGGCGCACGCGGAGCAGCTCGCGACTTACAGTTCGCCTGACAGGGATCCACGCATGCGGATCGTGTCCATTGCCCATCTGGTACTGCTCGCCACCGACGGGCTAACCCTGCCTCCACTCGCTGCTGGGTCTGATGCGGCGGGTGCTGAGTGGTCGCCGGTTCACGAGACACTCAAGGGTGATCTCGCGTTCGACCACGCAGCCATCATGCGCGAAGGACTGGACCGCCTCAGCGGCAAGATGGAGTACACGCTCATTGCCGCACGGCTCCTGCCGGAGTCGTTCACGGTGACCCAGCTCCGTACCGTTTACGACGCCGTGTGGAACACTTCCCTGCCAGCCGGCAACTTCACGCGCAAAATGGTCCCGCAACTACACGACACCGGTCAGAAGGTACGGGCAGCCTCTGGTGGCGCCCCCGCTGCCCTGTTCAACGCGACGGACAAACACATTCACCCGCCGCTGGCTCGGCCAGCTGACGCACGGGATGCCAGCTAGGCACTTCCGAGCAGGGTCCATTCGTCCCAGTTGTTCTCCCTACGCCAGTGTTGGCGGGGTTCTTCGGTTTCCCTCAGCCTGTCCGTGAGCCACAGCGTTGTGTCTGGATTCCAGCCCGCGATGACGCTGGCTGTGCCCTGGGCGGGGTCCACCTCCAGTGCCCGTCCTGCCAAGTGGAGGTAGCCGTTCACTGTCAGATGTACGGCGTCCCAACGTGTGGCGACCTGCTCCCAGTCCGGGATCACCCAGTGCCCGTCGCGGCCGGTGGTGCGGTACCAGTCATGGCGACGAGAGGCCGTGACCTGTAACGGGAAGTCCCGGCAGAGCGTGACCCAATCCTCGGCGACCTCGACTTCGAGAATCCGGCCGGATCCCGAGACGGGGGTGACCGTTGCTTCTTCCCATCCCAGTGAGTCTTCGATGAGGTCGAGTCCTTCGGGTATCCGACTCATGGTTTGAATGAGGCGGTAGGGGATGGACCACCATTCTCCGCTTACTTGGGCCCTGAGATCCGCCGGGAGTTGCCAGGCGCTGCGGAATTCCACATCAAGCGTGTGCTCCGTCCACTCGGAGAGCGTCTGGCTCGGGTTCCGTGACAGTGGTGTGGGGTCAGCGGCCGATCTCCAGTCGACTGCCCACTGTTGTGCGCTGAACTGATCGCCCCAGGCGTTGGCTGCACGGATAGCGAGGACACCGCTCGCGACATGTTCAAGCGCATCGGCCAGGCGTGCCTCGGCAGCCAGGACATCCTCGCCGTCCGGCTGCTGCCAATACCGTGCCGTGTCGACTGCCCGAAGCAAGGCCTTCTGCACGAGAGCGTCACCGATGCGGTGCAGATCCAGACGGGACATTCGGTCGGACAGTTCGGCAACCGTTGGCTTCGGCGCTGGAGGGGGAACCTCGCCGGACGCATCGAACGACGACATCATGACACGCGATTTACCCGCACCGGGATCGAGGTCGTAGCCCAAGTCGAAGACTGCAATGCGGACATCGTCGTCAGCCTCCATAGCGAGTTCAAGGCACAGGCGCCGACCCCGTGGTCCGGCCAACAACGACGCAACATCCAGCTTCATGATTCCCCCAAGGCGGCGGGACTTACGGCGATGGAGTACTGCTCAACGCGGCCATTGATCTGGCACAGCGAAACCGCTTCGTAGGGAACACCCCGGCCTCCGCCGATGACCTTGCCGATTGCGATTGCCAGGAGCTCGGAAGAAGTGTCCATCACTTCATCCTTGCACGGCGCTCGCCGGGTAGTCGCGTCTAGGCGACGCTGACTAGTGCCTGGTCGATGCGCGCGATCAGGCCCGGCCAGCCGTTGCCCATGCCTTCGAGAGCAGTGCGGCCCATGGGGGTATCCAGGTTGAAGCCCGCGTGTTCGAAGTGCAGGATGGTGCCGTTTTCCGTGGCTTTCAGCGACCACGTGATGGTGGTGTCCAGGACGCCTTCTGCGAAGACGAACGTGATTGACGTGCCGGGTTCGACGGCGGTGACCTCGCACTGCTGCTGGCCCCAGCGGTCCATGTCCATGGTGAATCGGTGGCCGACTACGGGTGCGATATCGCCTGGCGCCCACCACTTGGCGAGGAGTTCCGGCGTTGTCAGGGCAGCCCATACGGCTTCGGGGGAGTGGGCGAAGGTGCGCTCAAGGCGGATGGCATTTTCAGTCACGGGTTTTCCTTATCCAGTAGTTCACCCAGGGCATCGAGCCGCTGGTTCCAATAGTGCTCGTAGTGCTTCAGCCAGCCGCTGGCTTCCTGCAGGCCCGCAGCTTGCAGATGGTAGATCCTGTGCCTGCCTTGCCGCTCTTCGCGGATCAGTCCGGCGTCCTTCAGTACGGTCAGATGTTCCGACGCCGACGAACGGCTGAGTGCCAAGCGTCCCGTCAGTTCGCCCGCCGACAAGGGGCCGCCGAGGAGGCTGTCGAGGATGGTGCGCCGCGAGGGGTTTGCGAGGGCGCCGAAGACGTCGGGAAGCACTCGATGATGATATGTCGGAAATTTCCGAAATGACAAGGCGTTGACAGTGGAGCGTTGGCCCCAATGTCTCCATCAGTTACACGGGCTGTCCGAGTGAGCGGATCTGGCGCCCGAAGTCTGCGGTGAGTATCGTCGTCGGGAGCGGGGCCACAGCGGTACCTACCCACATCACGACACGGTCCTCAAAACCCGCCGTAATCCCCGAAATCTCAGGTGTCTGTAGGAGCCACGCGTTGGTTTGGGATCGATTGATGCGAACAGAGATCGGGTTGGCGCATTGAGTCTGAAGCCGGCGCAGGAAGTCGGACCCAGTGAGGGCGACCAGATGACGGAAGCCGAAGTTGGCCATCTCTGCAGCCAGGGCTTCTATCAAGTTGGCTGCGGTCATTGGTTCGGATGTACTGGGTTTGAGAGTGATCAGGCCTTCTACTTGAGAGGCCGCTGACGAGTTAGCAGGAGTTGATGCCCAGCTTGTGACGACCTGCCTACCGTGTTTGGTTTTGTTGGGACCTGAGATGGCCGACGGTTGAGCAGCGTTCCTCCCGAGGCTTGCGGCGTATTCTCCGAACTCGTCGGCGGCTGCGCATCGCTGTTGATGCTGAACGAGATGCTCAGGCTTGCCAGATCCCGGTGCAAACATTGATCAACCCATAACCACGATTCTCCACCGGTAATGGTGCGTTGACTGCCATATTCTTCGGGCCGCACATCGTTGTGTCCAGGTTGAAGCCCGCGTGTTCCGAGTTCAGGATCGTGCCGTTTTCTGTGGCCCTGAGCGACCACGTGAAAATGGGACAAGCGCCGATTGGCAATCAGGTAAGGATCTCTTGGAATATCCCGTCCTCTGGCGCGTAGAGCCACTCCCAAAGATCGTGGGAGTCCATGTCTGCGTAGTGGGAAAACTCAACCAGGACGGTGAGATTACCACGCCATGTGTCGGGCGAACCGGTTTTTTCCAGCTGCCACACTCCGTCATCGCCAATCTTGAGGCTGTACCCGGTGGCCACCTTGTTCGCATTGATCGGGGTAGTTGTTGGGCTCAGGTAGTTGCTCTGCAACTGAACACGTCTGTACCGGTTCATGAAGCGAAAAAGTAGTACACGTTGAATGTCATCCTGGTGGGCGGCTGCAAACACTGGCCGTTCGTGCCAAGCACGCTCGACCTCTGTCAGCGTGATCCACTTGCCCTTGCGCTCCAGGTAGAGCCTGATCTCTCCGCCGAGACTGGAAATACACCACACCCCATCTTCGTAGCCAGTTATGCCGTATCTCGCCGAGTTGACGACAGGGTGCAGCCGCTCAATCATGGCGTCAAACTCATCGATCATAGGAAAGTACACCCGTCTTCAGTAGCTCTTCTGTGGTGATTAGCCTGCCTTGCCCATCTAAGAACAAAATCTGGATTGACCCACCGGCCCGGCCGAACCAAGGCGCCACCAGTGCAGCCTGAACTGTCGACCCCTCAAGCCCATCGGGCCACTGCTCCGCTACGCGATAACGCGCGTACGGAAGCTTCAATGCATCGACTGGAAGCGAGCGATCTTCAAAGCTCGTTGGCTCGCCATTGTTCAGCGCGTACAGGTACGAGCCGTCCTCGTTTCCTACCCGATCGAGAGTGTTTCCGTAGTGACCATGGAAGACAGCAAGGTCTTGAGTGATCCAATGACTGCCCTCTACGCCGCCATCATTCGGAAGATACCGATTCCATCGCCCTGTTTTCTGCTCAGTCATGACTTCTACCTCAGCCCCTCTCGGCTCCTGTATTAACTGCTCTGAATTCGCTTTGATAAGCGAGGACTGCGTCGAGCGTCCAATCCTTGAGGACCGCGAGTGTTCCGTTTTGAAGTGGACGTAGGTCCACGAGGGGGCTGGGCGGAAGAGTGTATCCGGAGCCGTTAGCCATGTACGTCAAGACTCCCACCGGCGGATACCAGAGTGGGTGGCCTTCGTTCAGCTTTGTTACTTCGTATCCAAAAACGCCCCCACGGATGGGACTCCAGATGTCGACAAGGGATGCGACGCATTCGGTTATTGCTTCTCGTCCGGAAACCAGGGCTTCATTCAACTCCAATTCGAACGAGTTCCTCGAGCCGGGTTGGTCCTCTCCGTCTGAGACAGAGAAGCTGAATGGGCAGAGGCTTCTGTCCGACCCTGCAAGGAAGCCGAGCACCGAGAGGTAGTAGCCCCAGCTCGGGTAGAAGTTGCCCGCATCATCCTTGCGGGCGCCGTCTTCGACCCTTAATTCCATTTCGTGAACGGAGCGAGGTATTGCTTCTTTCGTCGCCGCACTGCGTCCGGGGTACAAAACGTCAACCCACTCGATTGGCCTGGCATCCAGGTGTTCCAAGGCGCTCAAGGTCGACAGAATCCTCCCGGCAATTTCTGCAGGGCGCGCGGGCCGTCCGCCCAGCAGGAAATCTAGGTCAATGTCATCGAGTTTGGGGTCGAAGTAGGACTTCGCGGCTTCTTCAGGCACACCGGCTCCTGGTAGTTGGGTTTGGTCTAGGCTTCAAGTGGTACGTACTTAACAACAAAAGAGACGGTGGACTTCTCCTTCGCCATCGATTTGCGCAGTGCTTTGTCCAGCATCTCAGCGAATTCAGGATTGTGGGTGAAGACCCATTCGAGTTGGCTGCCCGGTGCTTTTGCTTCCAACATTGCTAGCTGCTTGCGGGCCGTCGCGACCCAGTACTTCAACGCCGCTTGGGGCGCTAGGTTGCGGAGGTACTGTCCATTGAAGATTCCTTTGTGGATCAGGTCGTAGTTGCCTTTGATTTCTTGGAAGATCTCGATGGGTGGGCGTCCTCGCCACAGGTGGCCGTCGAAGGCGATCAACTTCTTTTCACCGCCGGCGCTGATGTAGTTCATGACATATTCCAGAAGGTTGCCTCTTGGCCCTGTGGACGTGACTCCTGTTGCGAAGATTTGGTCGGGCACACCATGGGAGTTTCGTGCGGCGGGTTCTTGCCAGGTGCCGGGGCCGCCGTCGGTGTCTCCGATGGTGGGTTGGAGGTCGGGGTGGCGGCCGGGGAGGGTGTGGTCGCCGAGGCGTTGGTCGTAGGTGCCGGGTGGTCCGGACGGCTTTGGGGCGGCGGTCGTGTGTGGGGCGTGTTCAGCTGCCTCGGATGGTGCCGCCGGTCTCGCTGATGGTACCGGCGGGGTGTGTTCGGCCGCCGCGGATGGTGCAACCGGTTTGGCTGATGGTTCCGGGTGGGTGTGTGAGCCGCCGGGTGGCTCCGGGTGGGTGTGCGGGGTGTCGGCCGTGTCGGGCGGGGCAGGGTTGAAGCGTTGGTTCAGGCGGGCCCTGTCGATGGAGCCGGGGTTGGGTCTGGTTTCGGGGGCGGGGGTGTTCCTGGCCTGGTTCTTGATGTCGTCGGTCCAGCGGCCATTGGACGGTGTCCGTGTTGTGGGGGTTGGGTCGGGTGTGGGGTTGGTGTGGTGTTCGTTGAGCCAGCGGGTGACCGGACCAGGCCCACCTGTTGGGGTTGACGGCGCTGTTGTTCCTGTGGGGACGCCTGCGGTGGCCGGGGAGGGGTTGGTGTAGTCCTCGATGGTTCTGCCTGCGGTGGTCAGGAATTCCTGGACGCGGGCGATACCAGCGTCGAGGTTCTTCGCCCACTCGGCGGCCGTTGCGGACCCGAGCACGGCGCTGGATTTAGTGGCCGTGGTCCCGAGCGCGGCAGCGGCTTCCTCCGGCACGGCCGTTCCCGCCGCACCCGCGCCGGCCTCGGTGATCGTCGTTGTTGTGGTGATTGTGGTGGGTAGGCCGCGGAGGCGATTGGTGAGGGCCGTGAGGCGGGCCTCGAGGGTGAGGCCGGCACCGGCGCCTCCGGTTGCTGCGGTGGCGAGGTCGAAGGTGGTTTGCCCGCCGGCACGCCAGTAATCGGTGGCCCATTCGTCGGCGTGCACGGTTTCCGTGATCGCGGCGGCTGCGGTCAGGAGCGCTTCGATATCGGCCTCGTCCATGTCCGTGAAGCCCCGGTCGATCACGGCTTTGGACCGGAACACCGCCGCACCCAAGGCCCCCACGCCTTGCCAGGCTTGGGCTTGCTGGGTTTTGTCTTTAGTTCCGAACAGCGTGTACAGGCCCTGGACCGCGCCGACGGCGGCGGTCCCGAAACCCTGCACCGCGGACAGGCGGCCCTCGTGCCGGATGGACACCGCCGGCCCCCAGGGCAGGTCAGGGACCGGGGCGTCGGTACCCAGCTGGTGTTGCAGCCAACTGAACCCGTTCGCGACCTGGTCCGTGGAAGCGAACACGCTGCTCCTCCGGGGAACCTGCACCGGGGTGTAGCCGGGCCCGTGGGTCAGGGCGGAGAGTTCGTTGGCGCATTGGGTGTCCGAGTCCAGGATCTGCTGGGCCAGCCAGGACGCGGAGGACATGAGCCGTTGGTGGGTGTCCACGATCTGGGCCTTAGTGTGCCAGTCGTCGTTGGCCAGGATCACCGCGTCCAGCGCCTGCACCTCAGCCCGTAAACCGGTGATGCGGCGCTTGAAGTCCCTGGCCCGGTCCGCGTACGCGTACAGGGCTCGGGCCGCGGCACCGGTCAGGTCCTTCACCCGGGCGGCTTTGGCCAGGGCCGGGGTGAACGCGCCGAGTACTTGTTCGGCTTCCGGGGTCCGGTAGAACGCCTGGAGACCGGCCCAGTTCCGGGCCGCGTCCTGGACCCCGTTATGAAACCCGACCGCGGCAGCGATCATCGACTGGACCTGGGCGTCCAACACCTCCGGATCAGGCAACGGCGGGAGCGCCTCCAGGTTGATCCCCGACCCACCACCGGACGGGACACACACCTGCGTGAAATCCCCACTCATTCACAAACTCCCGTCAAGCGAAAGACGACGGCGCAGCTCATGGCAGCTTCCACCGCGGACCGCCCCCGGTGCGCGGTTCGCTGAAGTGGCCCGGGTCAGGGAACGGCGACCCGCCCCCGGCATCGGAAGGCTGGGGACCGGCGTCCGGGAACGGCCACCCGGCACCGGCACTGGCGGGGTCGGTGCCTGGTTCGATGCCTTGCGCGGCCGCCAGGCCGGTGCCGAGGGCCGGGCCGGTGCCTGCTGCGATCAGGGCGCTCTTTTCCGCGATGGTGGCCATGGCCTGGTCGCCGGCCACGTAATGCCCCACCGCCTCCGTCGTCCCGGACAAGGCCGCGCCCGCGGAGAGCACGGCCCCGGTGAGGTCAGGGCTCAACCCGTCATCGGCGAACCCGCCCAACGCCTGCACCACCACCGTCGAGGGGACCGCACCTACGACCCCCTCCAGCGCGGCACCGAGGCTCTTGACCGGGGTCTGCAACCCTGTCACGGCCTTCGACGCCGCGGCCAGCACCTCGTGGGTGCCGGGCACGTCAATATCCCACACAGCCATCCAGAAAGAGGGGCCCGGGTTAGCCGATGCCTTGCACGGCGTTCCGTGCAGCCGCCACGGCAGTAGTGGCGGTGTCATCGGTTTGGGCGAGGGTGGAGCGGACCAGTGCGACGATGGACCGGACTTCGGAGGCGGCGGAGGTCCACCGGGCTTCGACTGCTTGGTATTCGGCGTCGACGCCGTCGGCGCGGAAGTCGGCCATGGCGTGGTTGACGTCCTGTTGCCGGGCGGTGATGAGGTTCTCCAGCTGCGCGGCCAAGGCCTGGATGTCGGACTGGACCTGGGCGGAGACGTTCGTGTCGTAGGCAATGCGGCTCATGGTGGGTTAGGCCCTTCCCTGGAAGCGTGCGGCGTCGAAGTTCGCCGATCCCTCCGAGCGGCGGGCCGTATCGGAGGCGGCGATGTCGCCTTGGGTGAAGGCGGTGTCCATCCCGGACTGGCCCTGCACGATCGCACCCAGTGCGGTGTTCAACTCCGAGGCGACCACATCGGAGCGGTTCTTGAAGGAGTCGAATGCGGCCTTGCCCGCGCCGCTGAACTTCCCTTCCAGCGGGGTCACGGCGTCCACGAACCGGCGCACCAACGCACCGAGATCCTGATGCGAAGCATCCGTTTGCTTACCCAGGGTGGCGAGTGTCTGCGCACCCATATCAAAAACAGCCATACAAAAGGCCCCCAATAGCCCTCGAAACCAACCCACCAACCAGTGGGTGCCCGCGACCGGAAATGGCCACGCAGCCGGGGACATTGTGAACACACAAAAACGGCACTAGGTGGCGAAAAAGGCTCTCCCTAGATCGAAACGAGGGAAATTAGGTGCTAGAAACACAAAATTAGGTGGTGCGAAAAATCATCTAGGTGGTCGTACAGGACCAACGCGACAGGCCTTGCCCTCGAAACGGCGGGATGAGTCACGGAAAGGCAGGCGAGGCACCTCGGATCGCGGGCTGTCACTTACGGCTAGGGTCGGTTTCATGGCGATGTCGAACAATGAGAAAAGAGACTCAGGGATTCTTGAGTCGGTGGCCGCAGGACCGGACGGACCCGTTCGGCTCCGATGGTATCGACCAATGCCCAGCCAGGCTCGGGTGCCCGTTCCCACACTTGTCTGGGCGCACGGAGGAGGCTTCTTCGCCGGCGGAATTGACCAGCCTGAAGCGCACGATGTAGCCCGGGCTCTTTCTGACAGAGGGGTTACCGTGGTCACGGTCGACTACCGCCTCGCACCGCCCCCCGGACTGAATTGGGCGTTCAAGGGACGAACTCGGTCAAGAGCACGCTTCCCGCTACCGATGGAAGACCTTCTGACCGCGCTTCAACACGTTGGCAGCCAGACAGAGGGAGGGTTGATTCTCGGCGGAGCAAGCGCCGGAGCCTGCTTGGCTGCCTCTACGGCGTTCCGTGCCGTCGAGATGGATCTGGACCTTAGAGGGGCCATCTTCGCGTACGGATTCTTCCACGCCGTACACCCTCGGGCGCCTGAGATCCAACGGCGAGTGCGCGGTCATCGCCGGCTAACGCACTCCCGATGGTTTCTGAATGCGCTGAACCGAAACTACGCAGGATCTGAACCGGCGCTGAGAGACCGTTTGGCTTTCCCAGGAGGGCACGATCTCTCCGGGTTACCGTCCGCCCTCATGATCAATGCAGACAATGACGTCATACGCGCTTCAGGCGACCAGTTCGCGGCCGAACTCAGAGATGCCCGGGTCGACGTGAAACACCACATTCTGCCTGGATCCCGTCACGCCTTCCTGAACCACCCCCGCCGCAACGACTTTGCAAAGGCCATCGATCTGATGGCTTCGTGGTCGTTGACTAGATGTGCACCACATTCTGCATCCGGATAGTTTCTCGGCGCGATCCTCTACGCAGGGTGGCCACGTGCGAAGTTCACCGCTTCTAGGTGGTGAGAGAACGCGATGAACGAGCGCAACCCGGCGGGTTTGAACCTGTCAGCAAGACCGGAGAAGCTAAGCCCTCAGAACCCGCGCTGCACTGCCCGGCTCGAACCACCCCGACAGTCGAGAACTCGCCGTGCCACACTGGGAGTACGGCGCCGACTGCTGCTCCACGGACTTTGCAAACACAAACAAGGTGTCTCCACAGTGGTCAAGGTCGGTCCGTTCTCGGACCAGAGCCGGAGGTGTCAGGCCACGCGGGCAGGCGACGACGGCGGGCCGTCGTCGTCTACACATTGAGGGGGAGCATGGAGCAACACTGGAGAGAGAAATTGGATGCCCAAGATCTGCCTGGTGCAGTTTCTGCCTATTACGCTGCAAACGGCAATCCCTACGACTTATTCCAGCTCACCGGAAACCCCGGGCTTCCCATTGATGTCATGTTTCACATCGCCGCTCACCGGGATTGGGCTGAGGCCTCGGGCCTGTTGACCAACTACTCCGTGCCCACCGAAGTCCTGGAATTCCTCGCCGATCGATTCCCCGACGCGGACGCGGACATCAACCATCACCCCAACGCCTCGCTTGCTCGAAAGATGAGACTCATCGCACGAGATGCTACTGGTTCGTCCCTGCACTCGTTCTTCGCAGCTACCAAAGCCGACGAGGCTGTACAAGCAAAGTTTCATGCACTCCTGGACGAATCGACCGCAGGGGCCACCATCGCTCAGATTTGGCACAAGATCCGCCCGGAAGGATCAGCTCCGGGGGTTTGAACTGTCGTGCCTCCAGACCTACGCCGTGCACTGAACGCCCGGTGCGCCTCGTCGGCGCGGGTGTCGCGCGCGTCATGGTGGAGCTTTCAGATTGACCTCACCCGCCCGCACACACGGCGGCCCGCACTTGTCCGCGATGCGCCGCCAACGCCGGTAGACCTAGTGGATTTCGTCCTGAGGGGACACGAGCTCGTTGGAGCGGAGGCCATCGACGACGGCGGCCGCGGACGGGGCGCCAGCAGCGTCTTCCGCTTTGAACAGGGCCCTTGGGTGTCTACCTGTACAGGATTGAGCGGACTTAGGCAAACGGCTATGCAATCCGGCTCACCCGCCATTGGTAGTGGTGCTGGGAGGGTCGCATGCTTCGTGAACGAGGTAGGTTGGGGGCTGTATGTGCATCTACGCTGCGTCGCATCGCAGCCTCTTGGGGGACAGCTTGGTACGAATCAGATCCGACGGTGGGTTGATTGATGGGGCGACTGCGTATCAAATCACGAAGTGGCGTTATAGGGCCACCACCTTTATGGCTGTGGTGGGCTTGACCTGTCTCGCGCTGATGAAGGCCGGCATCCCACAATCGTGGTTCACAAACTCCTTGGTTGGTCTTTTTGCTTCATCAAGTCTTCTCTTGATTGTGGTGGTGAATTGGGCAGAGTCCCGCGTGAGGGCCGAGAAGAAGGCCAGCTACACGACCTTGCGTTTAGGCGATAAGCAACTCATGCAGCGAGACCCTTACATGGGCAGAGTTATCCGGCTCGCCGGTGGGGAGTATGTAGACCGGCGACGGTTTGCTGAGATTCTGGCGGCGACGAAGGCGGATGCGTTGAGGCTGAGCGGAGAGCAGTAGCGATATACCCATGAACCTCCTCCGAGGCCACGACGTTTCACTCCTAAACGTCACCGTTCAGGTGTTGGCGCGCTGGCGACCACCGACGTCGTGATGGCTGTCCATGCGATTGCGGTGCCGGGTGGGACGTCTCCGAAACCGTCCAGGGTGATGACCCGTTCGCCGATGAATTGGCCGGTCACTGAGTCGACGATCATGTCGTGGCGGCTGTTGTTGCGTTCGTCGATTCGTCCAATGGCGGTTCCCGTTCTTCCATTTAGATTGGTTTGGCTATCGACGAGCGTGACGCCTGGAATGAGCGCTGCTGCGCGGTAGAGCGCAGCGCGAAGGTCGGCCGGCACAGTTCCGCTGCGCAGGTGGTCTGAGATCCAGACGAAGGCTTGATTATCGGAAGAATCAGCGCGCTCCTCGGATTTGCTGCGGATGACATCCAAGAGCTCGCCGGGGTCGCGCGGGAGGGCAGCAAGTTCGTCGTCGGACAAAATAGCGGCCACTCTTTGGACTAGACCGTGCTCCGTGCGCGATTTCGGGGTTCCGGCTTCGAGTTCTCGGATGGCGGCTTCCGTGTCATTGCCAAAGAAGGTGAACAATTGGGTGGGCTCGGAGCTCATGATCCACAGATTGTTCCGATCCTCGGGTACGTAGAGCTGGCGGTTCTGAGTCTCAAGCCAGTAGAGCCGACCCGAACCTCCGTCACCTTGATCCAAGGCGACGGCTCTGGTGTCGACTCTGAGGTACTCACCGGGCAGCGGCTTGGGATCGGAAATGGTGACAGTTCGTTGGGCGGCAGTATTGAGTGCCTCGGATGCTTCGGCCGTGGCGGGAGGGCGCCACAGGAGGTTGACTGCGTCAGTGGCCACGAGGGCGCTAGCTACTAAGGCTGCGGCGGCCGCTACAAGGACTGTCCGTCGAATAATCGGCTTGGTCCGAGTGCTCCGGGGAAGAATCGTTGGGGGCCCGGTAAGAACTGGGCTGCCTAGCTCGGTTGCTATGGCGAGGGATCGAACCCGACTTCCGTGAAGGTCGTCGTCAGAAGTCTGTGCTGCTGGGTCGACGGCCACGAGAAGTTCTTGGGTCAGATCGTTTGGATTATTGGTTTTCATGCCTTTGTTCCTTCTGCACCACTGTTAGTGCCGCTGCGAATGATTTGCGAGCTCTGGAGAGCCGCATTCTGACTGCTGCCGAACTTATGCTGAGAAATTGCCCGATCTCCTTGGACGCGAAACCATCCCAATAGGTCAGACGCAAGACTTCCTGGTCCTCTGGATTCAGTTGATGCAATGCCTCGAGTACAGCGGAGTCGCTCGGTGAAGGCTCGTCGTACCGCTCGTGCGCCAACACCGCGAGGAGATCGTCGGAGCGATTCAGTGATCGAGCATGATTTCGCAACACGTTCCTCGCCACGCCGAAGAGGAACATGACGTTGAGGTTGGGATCGTCCGCAGACTTCTCCCACGTAATTCTGAAAACGTCGGCGCACAAATCCTCCGCCGTTGCCGCGTTGGGCGTTCTTCGGCGAAAGTAGCGGTAGATGCGGTCGTGTCCGGCCTCGTGTAGATCGAGGAAGCGCTTGTACCGCGCCGTCGCACGGTCATCTCCGGCGGACTTTCTTAGGCTCATACCTGGTTAGTGTGTGCACGGGGTGGGATTGCAACGGTGGAACGGGATTTTGTGCCCGAATCTCGCGCACATTCCCATGGCGGGGTAATAGGGGATCAAAATCGTCGCCAACCCGGAAAAATCACAAGCTTTTGTTAGAGTCCGTCCATGACAACGGAACTCTGCGAGATCGCTGCAAAACTAACTGACGTATGCCGCTCGATCTTTGACGACGAGTCTCAATGGATTGAGGCCGATGGCTACCCGGACAGTCTCGCGCTGTGCATCATTGATTCGATTTTCTCTACCGGATCGCATTACACGAGTGTTGTGAACGTCGTTACTGCATATAGGGCGATGCGCCGTGCGCAGGGCGGCGATCCCAATAGCGACGGCGTTCAAGAATTATTGGCCTCGTTCGAAGCCGTTGAGGGCAGCGCCGGTTGGGCGGAAGCCGTCAACAACCGTAAACCGTCGCACACTGGCCGCGGCGCACTTTTGAAGGCCGAAGTCGTCCGACGCGCAGCGCTTGCGCTGGCTTCGCTTGAGGGCGGTCCAATAGAGACGGCCGCGGACGTACGAGAAGAATTCCTTCGGGATTCAGAACTGAAGCGGCTAAAGAAGGCTTGGCTTCGCCTACCGAGCCAGTCCTCGGGAGTCACATTCAATTACTTCTTGATTCTCGTGGGGCTTCAATCAGTGAAGCCTGACCGTATGGTCATTCGATTCATTGAGCAGCACGCCGGCTTGGAAGGCAAAGGCTTCACGCCGAAGGAGGCCGCGAGCTTGATCAGTCAGGTCGCCGAGCTGTATCCCACCCAGGCGCGAAAGCTGGATCACGTGATTTGGCGGCACGTCTCGGGACGGGACGTTTTTCGTGCTGCTGAGCTGACCTAGAAGTCTTTCCGGGGTTGTGACGGTCGAGATCGTGATTACGCCCGCAGACCGGTAGGTGCGGAGCATGCGCAGGTAGCCGGAGGCGACCGCCGGCTCGGCCCTCGTGCGACCGAGCCCCACGTCGTAGCCGCCTTCCGGCGCCTCCAGTTCCACGACCTGCATGACCTGCGAAGCGAGGGCGTCCGACACACTGTGTGGGTCCTCACCAGGAGGCTAGGCGACGTGCTGCAACATTCGTCCGGAAATCCTGTATGACGAGTTGCAGTGGGTTGTAGTGTCGTCGCATAGATCAGGGCGACAAAGGGGTCCACAAATGGTCCACGCAGAGAACGGAACGCTTGCCGGCGTTCTGGAAGGCAAGAAGCAGTACCAAGTTCCGCTCTACCAGCGCGTCTACTCATGGGGAAAAAAGCAACTGGAGCAGATGTGGTCGGACGTTATCGAGCTAGAGCGCTCGATTGCACGCGACCCCAAATCGTCTCATTTCATTGGCTCATTGGTACTTGCCAGCAGCCCTGATTTTGGCGCAATCGGCGTCAATAAATTCCTGGTCGTTGACGGCCAACAACGCTTGACCACACTGACCCTCTTGCTGGCAGCACTTAGGGACCATCTAGTGGATACGGGTGATCATGAAGGGGCACATGGGATCGACGCACAGTACCTGATCAACGTCTTCGATAGAGGCAAACCCCTTAAGGTCCTGCCTACCCAGGCTGACCGAGAGTCGTATATGGCCGTGCTGAACCGCGCGCCCCAGGCTGGTGGTGAGGATGCGATCGGTGAGGCATATCGGTACTTCCGTTCCAGGATTGCGGCCGCAGACGATCCTGATGATCCTCACGACTTGGAGTTGCTTGAAGCCGCTGTTGTAGGGGGCTTGGCACTCGTTGTAGTCACCGCTGAGCCGTCGGACAACGCTCATCGGATCTTTGAATCACTAAACAACACTGGGTTGCGGTTGACTCAGAGCGATCTACTGAAAAACTACCTCTTCATGAGGCTTGGTGATCGAGCCGAGGCGGTCTACGACAACATCTGGCTGCCTTTAGAGCGCAGTCTGGACTCTGAGAGCCTTGAGCTGCTGTTTTGGCTCGACCTTGCACAGCGCGATGAGCGCGCAAAGCAGTCGGATACATACATCGGACAACAGAAACGATTAGAGGCCCTCGAGACGGTCGAGGACATAGAAGCAGAGGTAATCCGGTTCGCTGAACTCGGCGAAGTGCTCGCCACTATTCTCGAACCAAAGAGAGAAAGCAATCGAGAGATACGTGCCCGTTTGACGAGAATCAAGGCCTGGGGGTCGACTACGGCGTACCCAATAGTGATGCAGATATTGTCTAGCCGGGCGTCCGGCCTCGCGGGTGACGACGAAGCTGTTCGCGCGCTGACGTACTTGGAGTCGTACTTCGTCCGGCGTGTAGTCATAGGTAGGGCGACGGCGAACCTGAATCGAACACTTTTACAGGCCGTTGGGGCCATCAATGGCTCGGATCGGATCGATCTTGCATTACGGGAGTTTCTCTCCAGGGGCCGGAAATACTTCGCAACTGACCAGCAGATTCGTGAGGCTGCTTTGGCGGTTCCCTTCTATTGGCAGGGGAGGGGTCCGCAGAAGAAGCTAATTTTGCAGTGGTTGGAGGAGGCCTATCGCCCGAAGGAGATTATCGAGCTTGATCCTGCACGCTTGACGATCGAGCACGTTTTGCCGCAAACCCTTTCAGAGCCCGTTCGGGAGGCGTTTGCGTTGGGGTTGGACCCGGATGCCAATGTCGACTATGAACATGAGCGCATCGTGCACACAATTGGCAATCTCACCTTGAGCGGGTACAACAGCGAACTGAGCAATAGGCCCTTCGCAGAGAAGCGCAGAATGCTTGAGGCGAGTGGTCTGGCCATGAACCGAAGGATCGCTGTGGAAGGCGCGTGGGGTGTCCGGCAGATAGAGCAGCGCGGCTCAGAATTGGCCGAAAAGATAGTAGAACTGTGGCCGGGTCCCGACGAAAGCGCTGCGCCAAGTGAGCCTGAACCCTCGCAGCTTCGAAGCCAAATCGCAGCCATACTCGCTGAGATCCCAGCAGGGCGGTGGACTTCCTATGGTGACGTGGCCATCGTGGCGGGCACGTGGGCTCAGCCGCTCGCCGCAATTATTGCAAGGTCTCCGCTTGTGAACGCTTGGCGTGTACTTCAAGCTGGGGGAACCATTTCGTCAGGATTCCGATGGAGCGAACCCAATCGCGTCGACGATCCTCGCGATGTCCTTGCAGACGAGGGCCTCCGATTTGACGCAGAAGGTCACGCAGATCCGGATCAGTTCATCGGCGCAGAGGAACTCGCCGAGGCTGCTGGACTCGATGTAGATCCCGAGGTCATCGCCGTCCGTCGCGCAAGGCGGAAGGGCGGCGGGAACAATGGCAACGGTGGCTCTCTAGGCGATGCCAAGCTTGCGTTCTTCGAACGAGTGCGCGATTACGGCAGAGCCAACGCCACGAGCATTGGATCATGGCGCCAGCCGCGACCTCATTACGAGTATGAAGTTGCTGTTGGGGATTCCCGTGGGGTGGTTTCACTTCAGGTCCAAACCCAGAAGCGGACAGTAACCGCGCTTTTCTGGATTCATGATGATAAGGACCTCTATTCAAGGCTGCATGAGCGGCGGGTGGAAATTGAAATTGAGCTCGGTTTTACCTTGGAGTGGGACGAAAACCCGAGCCGCAAGGCAACCAAACTCGTTGCGAGTCGCCCTGGGAACATTCTCGATGAACAGGAAGTACCGGACCTCGTTGAGTGGCTCGTGAGAACTGCAGACGCGTTTGCCAGAGTCCTTCCTAAGTACTTTTAGGCTGCCGCTTCAAGGCACCCGCATCAGAGCATCGGTCGAGACTCTGTTCTGGCCGGTGACACTGCTTAACGGACAAGAAGCTGGCCGAAGCAGCGACGGGAGTGTTGTCAGCGCTGGTCGATAAGTGAGCCATTTCGTGGCCGTCACAATGGCTCACTTTTCGACTGTTACCGAAAAGTGTGTTTCGCTTCGTCCATGGCTCGGAAGTAACCGCACTGGTGTGGCCGTACGACGTGGATAGGGCTCTGTACGTAGCCGGGAGCCCCGATGCAGGGGTTACCACGTGTAGGGAGGTTACATGCAGGAGCCGCAGCCGAAGTCGTCTCCTATCGTTTGAGGCTCAGCCGACCTGTTGCTTGGGCCAATAGGTAAAGGAGCTAATGTCCCCACGCTTCTTGGGAGGCGTTCGATGGCCATACCTTCCGATTACCTCCTCGTACAATTGCCCGCTCAGCACGGGATCCACGCTGAATCCGCGTCGACCCGTGTCCGTGTCCAACTTCCAGCTGTCGGGTCGGATTTGGAAGAGACCACGAGTGACACCGCGATGAACAGCTACGACGTGTCTGATTTGGAATCTCTCAACGGTCTTTGGATCAATACGCCACCACGCCCTCACTGAATCACCGAGTTCAGGGGCGATGAGCGCTTTGTTGGCCGCACTCAGCCACTCAGTCCGGAAGCCGTAGCCGGCTCGCGTTCCACCACCAGGCAACGGCTCCTCTAGGTCTACCCATGGCTTTAATGTGATGAGAAGAAGTGGAGGAGTCTGAGCCTGGAGTTGAGGCGCTCCGAATTCGGTCACAATGTTAGCCAGGGTTTCAATTCCGTGGCCCTTCGATGATTCTCGCCGCTCATTGGTCAGCTGGTCAGCGTTGGCCAAAGGGTGGGTCCCGCGGGCTGTCTCAACCACGAACGTGGACAAAAGGTCTATGGCCGCTGCTTCCACCTGAGTGTACTCAGAGCCCATGCCGTACCGCAGAATCCAGACGTCAGGCTCGTACCCAGCCTCGCGAATTTCTCGGATAGTTCTGATCTTGCGGGAGTGCTCAGCGGGTGATTCGTCCTGGGCGGAGGAAAGGGCTTCAGCTTCCAGACCGTGATCGGCCACGCGCGTCCGTGAGCCTTTGCCGACATAGAAGGGGACAGACGTCCTTGGGTCCAAGAGCATGTATACGTAATTGCCTAAGTGCTCGGCAACCTGCTTCAAGACCTTCGGGTCGATCTTCATGCTTCTCCGTGTCTATCTTGGTTGGGGTGAGTACGGAATTCTCAAGCGAGTCAATTCAACTGAGTGCACTCAAAATGCGTTCCCGGTTCTGTTCGAATGCCGCTCGACCGTTTCCCTCTGGTGCTGGGATGCGGATGAGAGGAGGGTGTCCCATCGCTGGCGCGGCGAGATCCCGAAGAGCGTCGTAGTAGGCGCGTTGGCGCTGTCTGCCGCCATTGCCGAAGGCAGGAGCAGTTTTAGTTTGTCGGTATTTGTCAGCTGACGATGAGTATCGCCTGCAGTGCCACAGATAGGCTTCCACATCAAAGCCCAGCGGGGATTCAACGGGGTAGAAGCTAAATGTTTGCAGCCGAAAGCTGGTGAAGTGCTGCATCTCGTCCACTTCGATTAGGGTCCCGGTGTCCTCATGGATGAAGTCACCGGGAAGCGGGGTAGTCCGTTTCGCGGACTGTTCAGCGGCGTTACCTCCGAGCATGGCAAATATTTGCTCCAACGGAAGGGCAATAGCTGAAGCCGTTTGCGGCAGGTCAAAGTGGCCCCGCTGGTTCAACCACGGTCTCTTATATCGGACCAGCTTGATGCCGTGCTTAAGTGCGGTTTCAGCAAACGATTTTTCACAATCCCCAACAGCCATGGGCTCATCATAAGGGGTTGACAGCCAGAAGATGTCGATGTCTCTGGGCAGAGGGAAACGGAGCTTTGTTGATTATCGCTTCCACACCATAACCTGGCGCAGTGAATACATTTGATGGGGGACTCGGGCGCGGACCGCTCCCTGAGGGTCTATACGAATTGCTACACACGACGAGCGTTGAATCGAGGCTCACCATAGTGCCCAGACTCGAGGCCGTGGTGAGCGAAGTCGATCAGCAAGACGGCCCTGAAGTGCTCTCTCGTCACGTGGCAGAAGTCGTCAGAAGTGCACTCAAAGACGTGAAGCCTGAAAACCGCGTGGCACTAGCCAATAGGCTCTTGTCTCAAGTGCAGACAGATAACCAGATCACGCCCGGCCCCCAACAATTGTTGTCATTGCACCGGCCTGACGCGCTGAAGCGGCGCCAACTGCGACGACCCACAACAAAGCTCAGTGATTCCGCTTTGCTCACAAATGGTAAAGACGACCCCAATCTCGCAGCGGAACTCCGAACGGAAATCGAATCCGCAAACACCGTCGACCTGCTTTGTGCTTTCGTGAGATGGACGGGCCTGAGGCTGCTTGAGCCTGCCCTTGAACAGTTGAACGAGCGTGGTGTTAAGTTCAGGGTCATCACCACCACCTACATGGGCGCCACCGAACGCCGGGCCATCGACGAACTCGTCAGGCGCTATGGCGCCGAAGTGAAGATCAGCTACGAAACCCAGGCCACCCGGCTTCACGCCAAGGCTTGGCTCTTCAGGCGCCACACGGGGTTTGATACGGCTTATGTGGGTAGCTCGAATCTTAGCCAGGCAGCGCTCTTAGACGGGTTGGAGTGGAACGTCCGTCTGAGCTCCGTCGCAACACCGGACCTGCTCAAGAAGTTCGAAGTCACCTTCGACAGTTACTGGGAGCAGAAGGCCTTTCAGCCCTACGACCCAGATCGCGACGGCGACAAGCTCGACGCGGCACTGGAACGCAACGGCGGGAAGCGAACGGCCGCTCCGAATACCATCACCGGGCTCGAGGTCGTGCCATTCCTTCACCAAGAAGAAATGCTCGAAGACCTCGAAGCAGAAAGGTCAAAAGGGTTCAACAAGAATCTTCTGGTGGCAGCGACGGGTACGGGCAAAACGGTCATTGCCGCCCTCGACTACAAGCGCCTTTGCGAAGCAGCGGGAAGGCCGTTGTCCCTGCTCTTTGTGGCCCACAGGCAAGAGATCTTGAAACAGTCACTAGGCACCTACCGCAACGTCATGCAGGACGGCGCTTTTGGTGAACTCTACGTCGGCGATCACAAACCCCAGCAATGGACACAAGTCTTCGCGTCAGTGCAGTCGTTAGCCTCTCTCGGGGTCCAAAGTTTCAAACCAGACCAGTTCGACGTCGTTGTCATCGATGAGTTCCACCATGCGTTGGCTCCTACCTACCGCCAACTGCTTGAGCACCTGAAACCTCAGCAGCTTATCGGGCTAACCGCAACGCCAGAGCGTGGCGACGGCGGCAACGTCGCCAAGGAATTCTTTGAGGGAAGAACGGCCAGTGAACTCCGTCTCTGGGACGCATTGGACGCCGACCTCCTGGTCCCATTCCACTACTTCGGGGTCTCGGATGACGTGGACCTGACCCAGCTCGACTGGAAACGCAACGGGGGTTACGACATCGCTCAACTGGATCGGCTGTACACGGGCAACGACGCCCGCGCAGCGAAGGTGATCCGCGAGCTTCGGGACAAAGTAGTTGGCACTGAACACATGCGGGCGATTGGGTTTTGCGTGTCCGTTCAGCACGCCCATTACATGGCCGGGGTGTTTAACGACGCCGGGATACGCTCGATTGCGGTTGACGGCGGTACGGACGAGGTTGCGCGTGCAGACGCTCTGAACCAGCTGCGTAACCGCGAGATCAACTGCATTTTCGCCGTCGATATTTTCAACGAGGGTCTGGATATTCCCGAGGTGGATACCATCCTCATGCTGAGGCCTACTCAGAGCGCCACGATCTTCTTGCAGCAGTTGGGCCGTGGCTTGCGTCGTGCGGACGACAAGGCCGTACTCACGGTCCTGGACTTCATCGGCCAACAGCGGCGTGAGTTCCGTTTCGATCTGCGTTACAGGGCTCTTACTGGATATAGACGTAAACAGCTCGAAAAGGCCGTAGAGGAAGAATTCCCGTACCTTCCCTCGGGATCCCAGATCATGCTGGATCGTGTTGCACAGAAAGTAGTGCTGGACAACATCAAGGCCCAGCTCCGCTTCAATCGGAATCAATTGGTCAGCGACGCTGCGTCCTATGGGGAAATCGAACTCGCCGCGTACTTGCGGGAGTCTGGCAACGACTTGAAGACGATTTACCGCTCCACCCGTGACTCCTGGACGGGATACCTCCGCCAAGCTCAACTCATTGACGGGTTTTCTCCCCTTGAATCGGTTCTCAAAGGTATCCATCACGATCGATCCAGTGCTGAGGAGAAGAAGCTCCTAGGACGGATGGCAGCCCTTATACACGTTGACGATCCGGAACGGGCCGAGGCGTATTCCATGCTCGTTGGTGCGGATGCGCCCCGCTACGACGATCTAGGCGCCCGAGAGCAGACGTTCGCAAGGATGCTCTTCTACACACTTTGGGACGACGGCGGAGGTTTCAAGACGTACGACGACGGGCTGGATCACCTTCGTGCCTACGGGTTCGTGTGCAGTGAGATCCGGCAAATCGTTAGTTTGGGAGTTGCATCCTCCAAGCACTTGGCCAAGGGTCTCGGTGCCGGCCTCCAACACATTCCGCTGTTGTCGCACGCGACTTACCGCCGAGAGGAAGTACTCGCTGCGCTTCAGTACGGCTCGCTGGAGCAGGGGAAGAACGTGCAGCATCGGGAAGGTGTCGCATGGTGCCCAGCGACGGCAACGGACGCATTCTTCGTTACGTTGAATAAGGACGATCGAAAGCACTCCGCAACGACGATGTACAAGGATTACGCCTTAAGCCCCGAGCTCTTCCACTGGGAGTCGCAGAATGCCACCTCGCCGACGAGCCCAACCGGCAAGCGGTACTTGGACCGGCGAGCCTATGGGTCGCATGTCGTCCTGTTCACGCGTGACACCGCGGAGGATGAGAATCGCCTGACTGTTCCGTATACCTGCCTTGGTCAAGTCGACTACGTCGAGCACAGAGGCGAGAAGCCGATCGCGATTACATGGAGACTCCAACGTCCGATGCCTTCAGACACGTACGCATCTGCGGCCGCTGCCATGTCCAGATAATCCTTCAGTTCAGGGTGGGGCCGGAGAGTCGGTTAGAGTAATCAGTCGTACTGGCATAGCGACAGCAGAGAGGCGGATGCATGGAGCGTCCTGCAGCATCGGACTCAGTTCTGGCACTCAGAGTCAAACAATGGCTCAACGAATGGGACGATTTGCCATTCAATGATGAATTGCGGCAGTCTCGACCCAAAGAGCATTTCTACGTATTCTCCATGCCCGCCTCGAAACTGAGGTCACTGGCCGGTATCTATCGAAGGTCAACGGAGGGGACGAACCCCAGGGCCACTGATTATGGTATTCAGCGTCGTCATGATCCGGAACGAAGCGATGAGATTAGGCGCTACGTTAAAGGTGGCTATCCCTGGTCGGCACTGAGTGCAACCAAAAGAAACGATCCGGACAGTGCCAAGCTCCGGAAGCCGGGATGGCTCCCCACCGCTGTAGTTGTCAACATTCTGCAACCTGGAGACCGGCGCGAGGGGGAAGAGATCTCTTTCGCCGACGTGATCACCATAGAAGACGCCCAAGATGGCGCTACGGCAACAATCAAGCTACCGGGTTCAGGAACTCCAAGCAGCGTTCCTCCTCTAGAAGTAATAGATGGACAACACCGTCTCTTCGCATTTGAGGAGGACGACGGTGATGCTGATGAGTACGATCTTCCGGTCGTTGCTTTCCATGGATTAGACATCTCCTGGCAGGCTTATCTGTTCTGGACAATCAACATTAAGCCCAAGAAGATCAACCCGTCGCTCGCGTTTGATTTGTACCCGCTACTGCGTGAGCAGGAATGGCTGGAAGAGGGAGAAGCTCTGCACGTCTACAAGGAGAGCCGTGCTCAAGAGCTGACGGAGATACTCTGGTCGACGCCGAGCAGTCCTTGGTTCCGCCGGATCAACATGCTAGGTGGGAACCGGAAAGAGAATGGACCCGTCACACAGGCAGCATTTATTAAGACTCTTACCATGACCATGGTGAAACCCTGGAAATCCCCCAGAATGGTAACAGGAGGGCTTTTTGGAGGGAGTCCAACTTCAGACGAAGGGCTTTCGTGGTCGAGGTTGCAACAGGGCGCTTTCCTGGTAGGTGCGTGGACTCTTCTTGCGCAAGCGATCGCTGGATCAGAAAATGACTGGCTGCGGGCGATTCGTAACTCTGATGCGCAGCTAGAGTTGAATGTCAAGTCTCAGACGCTGGATCCGGGTTTTTCTGGACCGTACACGCTCCTTTCTACTGATCAGGGAGTGCGGGGATATCTGCAAATCGCTAATGATATGTGCTTTGTGAAACACAGGGATCTCGAGCTCGCCGAATGGCGTGAACCACTTGATGGCGGCAACGTCACTCCTGAGGCCGTTGAAGAGACGTTGCAGTCGCTGACTCACGAGCCGGTGTATACGTTTCTCCGGGAACTGTCTACGGCTCTCGCATCTTTCGACTGGCGTACTAGTGCCTTCCCCGGGCTGTCTGAGGAGGAGCGTCAATTGCGGGCCGCCTATAGGGGCAGCGGCGGCTATAAGGAGTTGAGAAAACAACTCGTACGGCACCTTCAAAAGTCAGCTAATCCTGATATTGCCAAAGTGGCTGCAAGCTTGGTTATCTGATATGACAGATCCTTTGGGGAGCGACGGACGACAGGTCTTGGAGAGGGCAAGTCGTAGTCAAGTCATCGCATCGGTCGGGCGCATCCAGGTTTCTTCCAACGGTGATTGGCTCCCGCCAACTAATGTCTATGCAGCCAATGCCGGTGAACGTATCCGTCAGGACAACAGGAGTGTTCCCGAAAGTACTGAAGTTCAGTTTGCCGACTATCTTGCGTCTAGTGCTTTTATTCATAGCGGGGATGCCTGGAGTTACTTCGGTGGAGCTATAAACTCTCTGATGCGGGGGGATGTCTCGACATCTGTCCATCTTGCCTATTATGCAGAACTTCGTGCAGCAATATCTTTACTGGCCAGTGAGGGAATCGTCATTGGTAATGGTGCTAACTTTGTTTTAGATCAAAATGGACATGTCATTCAGGTTACACGGGCGGGGACGCACGACGCTGCTTGGCAGTATCTAGAGGCCTGGAATCAAGGCGACCGGTCGGCGGAACTATTGGGAGAAGTTCTTCGTCCCGGAAATATTCCTCTTTTGACCTGGGCTGATGAGATGCCCTCTGGAGGAATAAGACCTGTAATCGTTTCCCTTCTGGATCAAATGAAGTTTGATCTTCAGCATTTTGCCGAGGATAGGACTCGAAGGAACGCAGCCAGCTATCATCCGACACGACTGCGTGTCGATGATTTTTCAGCAGCGGATTCATGTCGTTTAGTATCTGAGCTCTGGGGGTTGGTTGAACCAGACGGTCAGGGTTCTTTTCGTGTCATGGATGACGAAATTCTTTTTACTTTGTTAGTAAAAAGCTATGTCGGGACCACTGGTAACAAGGCACACGGAGACGCATGGATGAAGTGGCTGGAAGCTTCGATGCCCAGTTCGCAGTTAGGTGGAGCCCTCCACAGCAGACTCAAAGGTGGCGAACATAACGAAGGTGCTTCTCTTCTCGGGGCTCTGTTCCATGGGAACACCGTTTCGGGACTCCCCTCCGAATATGTGGCGAGCATGATGGTGCGGACTTTGGTCTTGATGCGATTCGCAACCGGTTCAGCCAACCTGTTGCTAAGAGAATCCGGCCTCAAACGAGCGCAAATCAGTCCCTGGTTAGAAGCCCTCGCCGAATCGAGAGGTCTTTGGGCGCCAGGAGAGAATCCGGCGGATGTAAGCGATTTATGGATAGATGCTCAGGAAGCTTTGGACTCTTTGGTGACAATTCCTAAAGATAACACGCACACATTGCTGAAGGCCGCCAATGCTGAACTCCTGACGTTAGGGCAGGCAGAACGAGTATTGGTATGGAGTTGTTAGTTTCGCAGATGTGTTGCCCAGCTCATTCCGAAAAGGATTATACGTGAAATACATGGGCGGCAAAGCTGCTCTGCTTCGTGGTGAATTAGGCGAGATCGTCCTGCGCGAGGCGGTTACTGCCGAACGTTTTGTGGACCTTTTTTCGGGGTCCGGCTCTGTCAGTCACTTTGTGGCCGAAAGCCTAGAAGTGCCAGTTCTCAGTGTTGATCTGCAGCACTATGCCGCTGTCCTGGCTGAGTCCGTCACTGGGAGGACCGCGCCAACTTCGGATGCATGGGTAAAGGGCGATTGGGTGAACCAAGCGCGTAAGGCAGTATCAGATGATCAGGCGTACCTGAGCCTTGAGTGTGATGTAGAGCAGTTAGAGAAAGGTTCTGTAGAAAGGTCTAGAGAGAAGTGTGTTCAGGTGCGGCCTGACCTTTTCATTACCAAGCACTATGGTGGCCATTACTTCTCGCCTCAGCAAGCATTCGAATTAGATTGGCTTTATCGAACGCTCCCTCAGGGTGGGCAAGATCGAATACTCGCTCTTGCAGCGCTTATTCAGACGGCAAGTTCTGGGGCGGCGGCACCCGGGCATACTGCTCAACCCTTTCAACCAACCAGTAACTTGCTTCCTTATATTCGAAAGGCTTGGTCGCGCGACATACTCGCGGAGTGCCAGGTCAATTTGAGTAATTTAGCAAGTCGTCATGCAAGAGTGAAAGGACGTGTACTTACGCAGAGCGCAGAGTCCGTTGCGAGCAACCTAGGCTCTGGTGATTTGGTTTTTTGTGATCCTCCCTATTCCGCGGTGCAGTACAGTCGTTTTTATCATGTTCTAGAGGGCATATCTAAAGGGGGGTGGCCCGCCGTTTTTGGTGCAGGAAGATCGCCGGATAAGCCTCTTCGAAAATCGTCTTCTTTTAGTCTCAAGAGTGAGTCTTCTAGCGCAATGAAAGCATTATTGAAAGTTCTGCGGGAGGCCGAATGTCGGGTTATTGTGACTTTTCCGGATGCGGCAGCTAGTAACGGACTAAGTGGTGATGATATCGTAGCCATGTCGCTTCATGAATGGTCGTCTAGCGTTACGTATGTGACGTCAACGCATAGCACGCTTGGAGGGTCTAGTGCGGTCGGGGGGCGCGGTGGCAGGAGGCAGCTGAAGGAAGCTGTCATCTATTTGGAGCCCCGCTGAATACGACACCTCAATTGGCCGATGATTAGAAATTGCATCTGAACCCAGCATGGTTTAATTGGCCTAATGGCGCGCGCAGCAGCCGCGCTTCGGCTGGTACGCGTCAATTTGAAGACGATATTTGATGATTGGGATGCTCAAATTTGAGTGCCTGTCATTTCCTCAACCGGGTCTTGGCATGCGCTGGTCGAAGCCTCGCTCGTTTGCTGTGGTGCGTTTTTTGAGGACGTCGCTGAAGGTGCTCTCGCCGTCGTCGATTGTTTCCAGGCGGCCGTCCAGTGCATGTCGCGTTGCCGAGTTCGCGGAGGTGGATGTCGTGGCCGCCGTCTGTGCCGGAAAGTAGCGGGTTGCACGCCATGCGGGCGGCGGGGGAGGGGAGCGCCTCGCGGGTGAGGGCGTTGACGCCGTAGTCGGGTCCGTGTTTGCTGGTTTCGAGGAGCCAGTAGAGGATGTCCTGGCCGCGGTGTCGGCGGGGCGCTTTGGGACAGGTGGAGACGGTGAACTGGTATAGCCCTGTGTCCGAGTATTCGCTGATGTGCGAATCCTGTGACGGAACGCGGTCACGGGGCCGAATCCACTACCGAGGTTTTGACGGACGTCCACCCAGTAACGGTGCCCGCTGGGATCAGTGCGTTTCCTGTCACATTCACTGCGAGTAATCCGATAAAGAGCCCGGTTTCTGGGTCCAAGATGATGTCTGTCCGCAAACCGTCTTCCGTCCATCCAACGGCCACGCCCGTGCGACCATCCAAGGTTGTTTGCTGAGCGGTGACCGTGGCCCCTGGGACAAGGGCGGCTGCCCGGTAGAGGGCAGCCCGCCATTCTGCGGGGACAGTCCCTGATATCAGCTGGTCGGCGATGAAGCTCCAGACACTGCTGTCAGTGCCCTTGATTTTGGCCCGAATCCAGTCCACCAACGCAGCTGGTTCCCGAGGAATACTGGACTCTTCTGCAGGGGTTAGATTGCCAAACGACACTCCGTTTCCACCCGTCATGAATTGACCGCCCAATCCGCGCAACTGACGCGCCGGCTCGGGGTTCTGAAGACCGCGGGACGAGTAGTATTCATCGACCATCTGCTTCGTGGTGGAACCGATAAATTCAGTCGGTTGAACAGGGCCGATGTCAAGAATCCATTCATCTTGCCGATCGTAAGGGACGAACAGTTGGGACTCCGAGCGTGCTTTCCAGGCCAGGCTTTCGGTGCCCATCACCGTCAAACTATTGATGTCGAGTCTTAGGTACTGTTTCGGACCCACTAGTGGATCAGTGACTGCGATGGCTGAGTCAGCCGCGCGGTTCAGGAGCTCGGCCGCTTGCGCAGCCGGCGCTGTACTTCCTGTCGTATTCAAGACGTCGGCGGTCGTGAGGACACCTGCTGCAACTGATGCGGCGGCCGCAATGAGGATGATTCTTCGAGTAGCAGAAACCTTGCTCGAGCTTCGCTGTGTTTGGGCACTGGTAGGAACGTTCTCGCCGGGATCATTTCTGCGCTGCCAACTCCGCTCAGGATGACCTGTTCGACGCACTTGCTCCACAAGCATTGTCCGGACTGCATCCCTGGTGTCCTTTGGATAAACGGCTTCAGATAGTTTCATGTCAGTCTCGTTTCAGCGATCTTCGGTTCCAGCGATTCGATGGATTGCATAGGCAGACTTGTGGCAGCCAACTTTGCGCGGGCCCGATGAAGTCTCGACTTGACCGTGCCGATTCGGACCCCAAGGCTTGCGGCCGCAGCCGCCTGGCTTAAGCCGTTCAGTAAACAAAGGACTACGGCGTCCCGCTCACCGTCATTCAGCCCTGCGGTCGTGTCCAGTAGTTCGCGAACGGACCGTTCGGCGTCGAGTCGTGTCGCGACCGCTTCCGCGTGGTCTGCATCGTGTTCACCGTGTCTCGGATCTGAGTGCGGCAGCCTTGCGAGGAAAACAGCGTGTCGTTTTGCTGCCCTGACGCGGTTTCTGTTGGCGTTTGTTGCGACTCCCAACAGCCAGGGCAAAACGCTGTCTCGTTCGAGCCGGAGTCTCTTCCGTTTTCGCCATGCCTCAAGGAAGGTCATAGAAACAAGTTCTTCTGCATCATGCCAAGATCCACATCGGCTCAGGCAGTACCTGAAAACGGAATCGGCGTGCCTGTCGAACAAGACACCAAACGCCTCAGCGTTTCCCGCGATGCATTTGGCCCACAAGTCTTCGTCGGATTCCCCGGTTTGCTTCATGCTTTGTAGTGTCCGCGGGCTCGAGAAAAGTTCCCGGACAGTCAGAGATTTTTGGTGTCAGGCGATTTTGTCTGCCACCAGCTTCCCGTCCAGCCCCACTCCGCCCAGGATCGACGAGTAGTGCCTTGTCAGCCATGGAAGCCCCACGACATACAGGCCGGCTTGCTCGGTAGCGCCGCCGGTGTGCTTCGGGTATCCCCATTCGTCGAGCACGGGGATGTCGATGAACGAGAGGTCCAGCCCATACCCGGTCGCCCACAGCACGGACGTGATGCCAGCGTCGGCCAGCTTCAAGGAAGCAGGCTCCGAGGGTAGCCAGTCGTCGTCGGGCGCCGGTGGTTGTGAAGGCGCATGCAAACCTGCGGCCGCGATGTACGCATCAATGGCCTTGCGCATGCGTTGGTTGAACCCGGACTCGACTGTCGCCAGGCGTACGGGGAGGTCGTCGCTGAAGGTGATGTCGCCGTCGTCGATTGTTTCCAGGCGGCCGTGCAGGTGCATGCCGCGGCGGCCGAGTTCGCGGAGGTGGATGTCGTGGCCGCCGTCGGTGCCGGAGAGCAGCGGGTTGCAGGCGAGGCGGGCGGCGGGGGAGGGGAGCGCCTCGCGGGTGAGGGCGTTGACGCCGTAGTCGGGACCGTGTTTGCCGGTTTCGAGGAGCCAGTAGAGGATGTCTTGGCCGCGGTATCGGCGAGGCGCTTCGGGGCAGGTGGAGACGGCCAGATGGACGTCGCGGCCGGCGTCGTGCAGTTCCTCGGCGATCTGCCCGCCCGACTGTCCCGTCCCGACAATCAGGACGGCGCCCTCGGGCAGTTGCTGCGGATTGCGGTAGTGGTGGGTGTGGAGCTGGGTGACTTCCTTGGGAAGCTTGCCGGCCACGGCTGGCACCTTGGGCACCTGGTAGGCGCCGGTCGCAAGCACCACCGTCTTGGCACCCAGCCTGCCTTGCGAGGTTTCGAGGCTGAAAGTGCCGTCCGTTCCCGCCGATAGTTTGGTGACGTCGACGCCGGTATGGATCGGGGCGCTGATCACTTCGGCGTATCGCCTGAGCAAATTTACGACGGCGGTTCGGGGCAGAAAGCCTTCGGGGTCATCGGCTGTGTAAGGCATCCCAGGGAGGTCGAGCGTGTAGTTGGGGGTGTTCATGTAGAACCCGTCCCAGCGGTCCTGGAACGCGCCGCCGAGGGAGTCGCGCCGCTCAAGGAGCTGATGCTCGACGCCAGCCTTCGTCAGCCAGTAGCTGGTGGCGAGACCGGCTTGGCCGGCGCCGATGATCACGGTATCTGGGGCAGATCCCATGGCGTGGATTTTACGCTTGGGGCTCCGGTTTGGGGATGGGTTTTTTGATGGGACCTTACCCACGTATCGCTTGGGCCGGACTCTGCCGAGCAGCTATCAATGCAGGGTGAATCGCGGACACTAAGCCGGTGACCACGCCCAACCCGAGTCCCCCGGGGATCCAGATATAAGAGATGAATGGCGTCCAGCCTTGGAGCGCCGAAGCAATAACAGTCGTGGCTGCCCCTAGGCCACCGCCCAAGAGACCGCCCAACAACCCGATTAGTATGCCTTCCAGTAGGAAACTGCAAGCAATGGAGCGCCGGGTAGCGCCGAGGGCTCTACGCAGTGCAATCTTCGGGGTCCGCGAACGAACGGCAATGTACATTGTCGTCGATCCGCTGACAGCGGCAAGCAGCAACACAATCAGTCCTATGCCACCGATCAGATTTCCCAAATCCGAAGTAACGCCACGCGAAAGATTTCGTAGATCAGCTACGGTCCCCACGGTTATTGCACCGGGGTTCCCGGGGTCAACAGCTAGTGCTATTGATTCCGCCACAGAGGTCGGGTACCCGGGAAGGGTTCGAACAACGAGGCTCGAGTAAGCGTACGTTGGAGAAACGACACCTGGTGAGACTACGATGGCCGAATCAAGGTCGGGTTCCCGGCCGGGGTTGTCGATGACACCGGCTACCGCGACTTGCTGGCCCGAAATCCAGATCGAGTTCCCTGCCGTCTTGTATGCGACGCCAAGCGACTCTGCCACTCTTTTTCCTAATAGGGCTACGTGTAGGTTGGCACGCGGATCGAAGGATGCAGGCGCATTTCGAGGACTTGTCTCCAACTCGTAGATTTCCAGGAGGCCCCGGTCTGCCTGGATAACCGGTGTCCCGTGGAGGGGAACTGAATTGGGATTGCCGACATTGAATCGACTGACTGTCAATCCTTGGGCCGGGGCGTCATACCGGAAGCCAACATTTTGAACACCGTCAAGGTTGAGGACCTTGGGTTTAGCCCGCGTTGCCCATTCCAAAACGCCTTCCTGCTGAGCTCCGTCTGACGGTGCTGCACGAGACAACGTGACCTCATCCAACGCTGCCTTCGATATTCGCTGGCTTACGTGCCCAGCGGCACTTTGGCTGACGCCGTTAGCTGCCACAAGGCCAGCGATTCCCACTGCGAAGGCAAGCATTAGTAGCAGTGTCCTGCCGAACTGAGTTGCTAAGGCCGTCATGGCATCGGCAAGATAATCAACAATCCTTTGCACCGCTTGTGCCGATGGCCGAGGCGACTCATTCTTCGGAGTCTTGCGAGTGACAGGCACATTCGTGACTAAGCCGTCATGAAGAACGCCATCACTGATGCGGACCACACGAGTCGCCGCGGCGGCAACCACCGCATCGTGAGTGATGACCACGACTGTGGTTCCGGCTCTGTTTAATTCGCGGAGGTTCTCAATCATCCTGGCTGTGTTGGCTGAGTCCAGATTTCCTGTGGGTTCGTCCGCTAAGAGTACCGAGGGGTTGGTTGTCAGAGCCCGGGCCAGAGCTAGCCGTTGCCGTTCACCGCCGGATATGTCCTTGCCCCGACTTTCGGTTCGGTGGAGAAGACCAAAGTGCGCCAGCCACTTCGCCACAATCATAGGACGCTGGCGGGTGGGTATTCCCTGAATTCGCAGCGGTAGAGCGGCGTTACGCGACACTGACTCCTCACCTAGGACGTTCGACTGCTGGAATACGAAACCGAGAAATGCTGATCGCAGATGATCGCGGGCCCGTTCGGAGAGGGTGGATGTGTCCTGACCGGACAGAAAGTACCTTCCTGTCGTCGGCGTATCCAGCAGGCCAAGAATGTTCAGCAATGTTGACTTACCGGACCCTGATGGTCCAATAATCGCGACAAAGTCTCCTTCAAAGACCACGAGATCGCAACTTTGAAGGGCGCTGACTTCCCCGTTGGCGTAGATCTTACTTACGTCGGATAGCACTAATAACGGAATTCCGGAATTGGACTCATGGACTGACAACGACATGGATCCCTTCCCTTACCTTGTCATTGGGGGCCAAGACCGCCCATCCGTCGTCTTGCGCCTGGACGGAGATTTCCACTCTTTTGGGTGGTTGTCGCGAAGGGGTTCCGCTCGTTAGGTCGTCGTCGATCAGCACGTAGAGACCAGAATCATCTTCCCGGATCGCCGTTACGGGTACGGCAACGCCTGTGGTCTCTGGGGCGACTGTCCCAACCAAAACGGGCACACCCAAACCGAGAGTCGTGCCCTCCGGGAGCGCCATGATGACGTCTATGCCTGCGGGCTTCGTGCCATCGCCATCGACGAAGGAACTCACCGACAGTACGGTGCTTTCGACCTTGGTGCCGGGAAGCTTGAAGACAACAGGTGTCCCCGGGGGAAAGCTGTCGGAGACACTAAGACTGGCACGAGCGCTTACAACATCCGGCGACGTCTTTATGCGTGCGACTGGATGTTCCTTATCCACCGATTCGCCTATGGGGCGCAGTTCTGTAATGGTCCCCGTATTCCCAGCGATGTGAAAGAATTCCTGAAATCGAATATAGACAGTTTTTCCATCAATCGGTGGATCAACTTTCATAACTCTGTAAATCCGCTGGAAGGCATTAATCGTTGCTTCATCAAGAATGCCAGTATTGCCGGGGAAATATCCCCAACTTTCAAATTCCCGCTGGAGAGCTCGCACGTCGGGTCCGGTATCCCCTTGATGCAGATCACGGTAGAGCGGAACATCACTGTTTACCATAATCAAGGGACGGCCGGAAACCGTACCCAATATCGAGCCCGACTTAACATCTTCGCCTATGCCGGAAAATAGCTGCGTAATAACTGGAGGACCTTGGCCTTCTAGCAGCGGGGCGGGTACGTCCACAACCGTACCTGGGGTCACGATGCCTTGGACCTTCGCTGAATGACTAACGGTACGGAGCTCCGCAGTTGCGGTGACAGGAACCACGATATTTGCGGCGTCAATTATCGAATCCTCGGCGTTCTTCAATGATGAGCCAAGAATGAACGATGAGATTGCGATGAGAATGACAGCTATAAATGTTAGGATCAAGCGAAACGGTCTCATTACTAGAGGAATCTTCATGGGATACTCTCCGCCCCTTTAGTCCAAAAGTGTCATGAGGCGCCAGAGATGATTTCGCGAGCTTTTGCAACATCGGCATCCTTGTCGGTCTTCAGTTTCTCAAAGGCGGCCTCGTGATTTGCGATGTAGGCCGCTTCATAACGGGACTCTGTGTCTGCAAGTCGCTGAATAAAGTTGACTTTTTCCTTGCAAGCGATATCTGTTAAGGCCGTCTTGATCTGGCTAGCCTTGTCGGTGTTTGAGACCTCAGGTATCCAAGGGGTCTTTTTGTCGGAGGGGAGCGTGATGCCAGCCTCTTGGAGGCAACTCGACCATTGGCTCCTAATTGCCTTCCATTCATCACTGTCACCCGCCTGCTGTGAGGCTACTCTGGCGGCAGTGTCACCAAGGTCAACGGACCCTATCGCTCCTTGCACATGTTCTGGAAGCAAACGGGAAGCTAACTGGTCTTGACACTTTCGGTAGTGGCGAACAAATTCGACGTCTTGAGTGCTGGCGCTGGGGGCGGAGTCGTCGGTGCCGTTCTGGGCAGCCCGCGAAGGGTTGTGCGGATCGGCAGGGAGTTCATAGCCATAACTTTCTGCATTGGTTCTGTTCCAGATGCCGTACTGCCGATCCTCACCCAAGGGGCGGGAAATATGCTCCTCGATATCGAGGAGAAAGCCCTTTTCCTTCATGCAACTCGCTATGAGTGTTAGGTTTGCACGTTGCAGCAATACGTCTTCTTCGTCGGACGCAAAGTAGCTCGAAAGTGGTGTGATGATCTGCGATTTCGCTCTATCCAATGTTGCGTTAACATCTTGGAATTCTGAAATATCAAGGGTCTCATTCGTGGTTCCTGCTGCCGAACATCCAGTAGCACCAATGGAAATTAGGATGGACACGGCTACTAGTTGAATATTTCTTTTCATGAGAATCCCCTTCGCAGCCTCATACTGAAGAGAACTCAGTTTAAGAGGCTGCGAAGGAGTTTACCTACTTTCGGTTAGAATCGGCTGCTATCGATCTGGTCATTCCAGAACCAGTTCAACGAATCGTAATGACCGTAGGCCGGTATCCAGGTCGAATCGCCACCGTAATAAGCATCGGCATAGACGGCGTAACGATTCGGATTCATGCTATCGATTGATGATGTTTTGTCATGAAATCCTGACCATGCAAAATCGCCGACATTGTAACTTGCGTAGATCATGTTTCCCGTAGTGTCCATGTCTTGCCAGAAGCAGATGGAATTACTAAACGGACAATCGCTACTTACGCCTGCAGACGCAGGCTGTGCCATAACGAGCGCCGTCGTTGACACGAGAGTTGCGGCTGCCACAGCCGTGGCTATCTTGTTGCGTCTAAAGTTGGACAAAGTTGTCCCCCCAATTGCTAGACGTGTTATGAGCCAGGTCAGGCTCAATATGTAGGCAACCTGAAGATAACCCGTATGTCAACGGTTAATTCGGCTGTGGCCCGTCCATACGCATTAGCAAAGAAATTTTTAGTCATTTAGGCGAAATCTTCAAGAATCAGCGTCATGTTCTCCCGGTCAAGAACACAGAACTATGGGGGAGTCTATGTTCTCAGCACGCATGCCCTGCTGGATGCAGTGAGTCGCAAGTCAATAGGCATTCGAAGTCACCGGGTAATCACAACTGATCTAACTCTTGGAGTCGCAATAACTGAGGCAATAACCATTCTTTGAAAGACTCCTTCGACTCCGGAGCAAATTGGGCCACTCCACGGATCGAAGGCCTACCGCGGGAGGCTGATGTGGATGCTCCGGTCGGAGTCGACGTCGTGCTCGAAGGAGGAACTGATCGAAACGATCAGAACGCCAGGCGCCCTCACTGCCTGCCGAAAGTCGTCCCGGCGTGAGAGCGTCACCACCTTATGGACGAGTCCGCGCCGCCTTGCGTGACACACCAAACCTCGGTGGTTCCACCCATGCGTCCGGGGTCATCGGCGGTGGAGGGCATCCAATGGAGGTCGAGCGTGTAGTTGGGGGTGTTCATGTAGAACCCGTCTCAGCGGTCCTGGAACGCGCCGCCGAGGGAGTCGCGCCGCTCGAGAAGCTGATGCTCGACGCCGGCCTGCGTGAGCCAGTAGTGGTGGCCAGCCCGGCTTGGCCGGCGCCGATGATCACGGTATCTGGGGCAGATCCCATGGCGTGGATTGTACGCTCGGGCTTGCTGTTTGGGGACGGGCTTTGGTGGGGCCGTTCAGCTGTTTTGGGCCTCGAAGAAGGCTGCGATTTCCGCGTCCGTCGGCTCCCTGAGTTCTACCGGCGTTGTGGCCGGTGTTGGGGCGATGAAATCATGGATGGAGGTCTGGCCTTCGAGCTCTGGGGTGGGCTCGGGTTCTTAGTTGTCCGGCATGTGTGGTTCCTGTTCCTTGGCGTAGGAACCACCTTAATTTCGCGGTGCACCTTTGCACCGGAGGCAAGGCCGGGCTGGTGCCTAAGACTGTTTGAAGCCATTCAAAACCGTGTACATTCCGCCGATTTCTTGCGCCACCTTGTCCAGGTCCTTGCCGCTCCATTTTTCCTCCAAGGCAAGTGACAAGTCTGCGACGATCCAGTTCTCGCCTTCAACGATCGCCAACGGCTGCGAGGTATCCATGTAGACCTGCGCGGCGTCGGCCCGAGCATCCGAGCTGTTGAACCACTCGATCTGGACCCTGTTGCCGCAAACCGCGTATTCGGCCGTTAACCCGGCCAGATCCGGGTTAACGATCGGTCTCGCGGTTGGTTCGTTCTCGCAGCCGACGACGGCGGCGACTGCCTCTCGAGCTTCGGCAAGTGACGCGAACGTCGGGCCTGGCACGGGTGGGAGGCCCGCGTCGGGCTCTATCGCCCGCTCAGACGGGCAGCTGGACAACATGCCGGCTATAGCGAACCCTGCCGCAATGCACACGAATTGCCGCGAACTAATCACTGGACACCCCCATTTGTCAGTTGTGCCATCCTCGCACGACTACGTGCCGTTCGGGATAGGAGGCGATACGCTTCTTGGACGACGTCGTAGGGGGACGATTTCCAGCATGACTACTGCACGCAAGTTCCGCGTACTGAGCTTGGCATCCACTGCCCTAATTCTGGCCATTCTGATTTTGCAATTCACCCGCGTGATCAGCGGGTTTTGGAGTGTCACTCTTCTCGTGCTCATCGGTGTTCCGGCGACGATCGCCGGGGTGATTCTGGAGAGGCGCTTGGGGGCCGAGAAAATGCGGGACGCGGCTTAGGCCGCCGGTAGGGCACCTATCTATCTACGAAGCCAGGGCTGCCACGGGGAGGTGCAGCGGTTTGTCTTAGGCCTACCGCGGGAGTCTTATGTGGATGGCCCTGCCGGAAAAGTGTTCCCAGAAGGTATCAGGATCAACCTGCAGGCTGCGTCCTTCCGTTGGATGCTGGCTGGACGGTCGATGGATGACCACGTGGCCCGCATCGGAGACGCCGGCCACCACCGCAAGGTGGCCGGAGTCGCTGTCGTCCTCGAAGGATGAGCTGATCGAAACGATCAGAACTCCAGGCGCCCTCACAGCCTGTCAAAAGTCGTCCCGGCGTGAGAGCGTCACCACCTGAGCGACGAGTCCGTACCGCCTTGCGTGACGCGCCAAACCTCCGTGGTTCCAGCCGTGCGTCTCTGTATAGCCACCGAGCCGGAGGAGTTCCTCGGTGATGGTGGCAGGCAGCAGAGTATGGCCGGGAGTCAGGCGGCCATAAGCCATGCGCAGGCAAGCAACGCCGCAGGAGCGGGTGTCCCAGTATGTGGCCGCGGCGTGGCTGGGGTATCCCAAACGCTCCCAGTCGTGACTCACCATAGAGCTGAAGAACGGCACAAGCAGTTCCGGCGAAGGGCCAATTGGGTGACTCACAAGCGCCGCGTCTGCTGACGGTTCCGATGCTTCCACTCATCCGAGGCAAAGAACTCTCGGAGAACGTCCTCGCCACCCTCTGAGATGCGGACTTCCGTGTCCGAACCGACAAAGAGGGGAAGGTAGCCCTTTTGCTTGGCTACGTAGTTTGCGACATCCAAGGGTGGTATGTCCGCGGGACCCACACCGTCGCCTTGCAGGAGGCGGGCAACGATATCTTCGCAACCGGCCACCTGCAGGATGACCCTGAGCTCGAAATCCCGAAGGATGTGCGGTTCCCAGATGCTTTTCAATGGCAGCGGACCGAACGTTGATTCACCGGCCCGGTATTCCATGTGCATGTGCTTCCCCTGATTCCTGACGAGCTCCCAAAACTTAGGTGAGCCGCACTGAAGGTTCGTGACGCACCCAACGGTCATGCCGCCGTCGTACGCTTCTGTCAACGAGGGATGGCCGCGGTCGAGGGGTTGGCTAGCGTTTGGACGCCTTCGCAGCCTTCGGCGGCATCTTCGACACGTTCTCGAAGGCCTTCGCCACCCACTCGGCCGTTTGCTCGGCGTCGTCCTGCCAGGCTTCCGGGAGACCGACGTAGCCACCCATCGGGCGCTCTTCCGGGCCGAAGGGTTGCGTCGGGTGGTTCGTCTCGAGCTCGTGCTGGTCGGACTCGGAGAGTTTCACTCCGATGGTTGGTCCGAACAACCCCGCGAACATGTTGCCGTTCACGAACGCTCCCAGGTTCCCGAACATCGGCTTGACCACCACATCAGGATGCTCCGGCACAGCAGCGCGGAAGCGTTCCTTATCGGCCTCTGACGGCTTGGGCATCTGCATTGGATCTTCCTCCGGGTGTAAGGGCTGGGACCTGTCAGCAGCATACGGCGCGAAGCTGCGAGTCAGATAGGGCCATGCGGATAGGCGGCAGAAGCGCTGGTCCGTCACGCCGCAGTCGTTTGCGTCACCAACAAGAGGGCAGATTTCTGTCCCGCAGACGCGAAGGAAGGGTGACTATGGAATTTCTGGCTGACTTGGGCGAGTTCGTTGGTGCGATCGTGGGGATGGTGACACTTGTCTATGTCATGAGAGCCACCAGGCTTTCCGGCCAGGCGGTGCGGGACGCACAACGCATGCTTGAGCTGGAAGGCGAGCGGGACGAGCGGACGATTGCCCTGCAGGAGCGGCGGCAGGCGTCGCAGCTGGTGTTCTGGCCCGTCAACGGGGACGGCAACTATCGGTGGGGGATCGAACTCGTCAACTCCAGCGAGGCCCCTGTTTTCGGGCTGGAGCTCCAGCGGTCGGAAGGCAGGAGTGGCAGCGGGAGCCAGATCCCGGAGATCCGGGCGTCAGCCAAGATCCTGCCGCCCGGCCGCTACTTTTTCAGTGAGCGGAAACGATGGCCAAGTCACGTGAAACCGCACGAAGTGCTGGAGCCCATTCCCGGCAATACCGACTACATGCCGTCGGTTTCATTCACTGATAGTGACGGCCGCGAATGGCTACGCGGAGTGGACGGACGACTGGAACGGAGAGCCGGTCGCCTCTGACAGTTCATGTGACCTCTGACGTCAGCGACCGATGAGACGCGGCAGTTTGGCCAGCTCTTCCAACTCGACGGACTCATCATGGTGTCCGCCGAGGCCATCACGTTGTCGAATACCTCCCCGGACATGGTCGGGAAATCTAAGAAATCTTCGTCTGCCATCGTCTAGCCTCCTTGTTCTGGTTCCTGGCATTGCGCGCTACGGGTTGCGTTCAAGCCGAGCCAGCGCCCACTCCCATCCAATTAGCTCCTGCTCCAAGCGAACCCTGTCGCCGTACGCTCCGGACTGCAAACCCTTGTATACGCGGGCTTCCTCCGGCGTGAGACGCGACAACACGGCTGCTGACGCCGACGTCTCCACGCTCCACGCATCCCGGTGCGCCCGCAGTGTCTCTTCATCCATCAACACGCTCACAACGTGGGGATGAATCGCGCGGAGTTGATCCAAGATGCGGAATCCATGTGTGTCCAGATCTCCCCAATAACGGACCTCACAACTGCGCAACCACGCGGCGTCCCGAAGCGAGGAGAAGCCATAGCCCTTGCCGAAGATCGCCAACGTGCCGGGAAGATCCGGAAGGGACAGGAAGTTCACCAGGTTCTCGGTGATGATCACCCTTGTAACCGGCAAATCGAGGGCTTGGAACGCTGAAGCCGTCACGGTGATGTCCCGGGCGCCGCCCAGCAACGTGATCGACGGGTCCAACATCAGGAAACGAACCTGTTCTGGCGGGTGGAGGAAACCGTGGCGTTCCGCGAAGCGTCCTGCGGGGGTGCGGGCCTCCAGAGGCCCCAGCAAGGCATCCTCGGAACCCGGCGAATCCGCAAGAGGATCGACGGTTGGCTCCTCAACGTTTGAGTCCAGCATCGCTACCATCTCGTCGATGGTGCGGCGGTGACTCTCAATGAACTTCGTATGCACGCCCGGCAAGCTCAGCTGGCGTACAAAGAATCCGGGCGAGGGATTGTCCCGAAGCCACAAGGCGACACGGGCTGCCGTCAAAGCGGAGTCACCCAACGCCAGGAACTGCAGTGGACGCCTGAGAGCCCAGCTCCGCAAGCGTGGATCCAGTGCTTCCAAGGCAGCCGACAGTGACAGGAAACGCTTCAATTCCCCTTTCTTCCCGACAAACGCCACTTCGTCCTCCACCGAACCAAACATAGCCACAGCGGGAAGCTGGTTAGCGCCGATAGTGGTGCGGCCGACATCGACCGTCTCCACAACAAACGTGCCCGCAGCGTCGAACAGCTCCGTCGCCCATGCCCTGGCAAGCACGTAGGAGTCACGCAGTTCTGTCGCAGACGGCCGCTTCAACGTACGTCGCCGCGGATACAAGCCCGTAGGTTCAAGGGCTTCCCGCAGCAGCTGGCCACGGTCCCACGCGGTGACGGAAAGCGCGCGGAGATCAGCCAAGGAGGTCCAGCGAACAGCCTTAGCCGGCATGTCGCTCCCGCTCTTCGCGGTATTCGGTGATGGTCATGTTTCGCAGCTGGGAGTCGTTGCCGTTGGTGTTGGCGACGAAACCCACATGGGCCACGAAGGGTTCGATGACGTTGATCTTCTGCAACGGCGTGACGATCAACAACTGCAGCTTCATCCGCTGGAATAATTCCATGCCATACCGTGCCGACTCGTCCGAGCCCCGGCCAAATGCCTCATCGATCACCACAAACCGGAAGCTCCTCTCCTTCGCCAAACCGGCACGGGGAGCACCCTGACCCGCCGCCAGGCCGAACTGGAACGCCAACGCCGCCGCCAGGATGGTGTAGGCCAGCTTCTCCTTCTGGCCGCCGGACTTACCACCGGAGTCAGTGAAGTGCTCGAATTCCTCGCCTGTCTCACTCCATCTCTCGGACGCCGAGAACGTGAACCAATTACGCACATCGGTGACCTTGGCCGTCCAGCGTTCGTCCAAGGCGGTGTAGCCCTCGCGTCCGCGGAAGCGTTCGATCAGCCGCTCAACCTGAAGATACTTTTGCTCGGAGTATTGCTCGTCGTCGCCGATGGTGCCCTCGGAGCAAGCCCGCAGGTCAATGCCGAACTGCCGCACGTCCAGATCCGAGGAGTTCTGGTGCTCCAACTGGATGTGGCGGCCCGGGTTGTATTCGATCTCCGCCAGCGACTGGTTGATCTCACCAATCCGGCTGACGATGTTCTGGCGGCGGTTGTCCAGGAACGCGTTGAAGGCCACCACCTCATGGATGGTGTTCTGTGTCAGCGAGTCCTTGAACCGCGCCTCGAAGCGCGGCAGATCGTCGCGTTCCAACTGCTCCAGGAGGTTGTTGAACTCCCCGGCCGCATCCAAGGTCGCATCAATGTCCGTGGTTTCGTTCGGGTACTTGTTCCGGAAATCGGCCATTAGCCGAACTGTCGTGGCCGCAGCGGTCGCGATGCGCTTTGTCAGGGCGTCAATTGCGCTCGTCAGCCCGGACCGGACAGAACTCTCCGCCGCGCCGGTGTTCCGGTAGGTGAGTGCCTCGTCCCCAAGTGCAGAAGTGGTGAGCCGAGCCACGGCAGCGAGCACACCGCCGTCGTCCGTCAGCGGTTGTTCCTTGAGCGTCAGGCGGCATTCCTCAATGGCCGCCGCAATGTCCCGCGAAGCGTTGCCATTGGCCCCGATGCGCTCGCGGACCTTGTCCGACCGTTCCTGCAGTCGATCAATGCGGCCCGAAACCTCGAGTTCCTTGGCCGTGAGCTGCTGCAACACGCTGCTCGCCGACTGCAGCTCAACCTTCTCGTCCTTCAGGTCCTGGACCCTGCGGGCGGTCTGTTGCCACCCAATTTCGGAAAACTCAGCCACGGACCCTACGTTGCCCAACAGTTGCCGCAAGCGGCCCACGTCGCCAAGGGAGGTGTCCACCTTCGCCAGTTGGGTGCCGGCGGTCCGGTGCTCGCCGTCGACATCGTCGCGCTCTGCGCGGATACGCACAATCTTGTCGTGGTTATCCCAACCGAGGACGAACGACCGGCGATCCATTAGGCCCCGCCGGTCATCCTTCTCATGCCGGCCCCGCGGACCCTTCAACTGGCCGTTTACCGTTAGCGCCTTGGGGTACCGGCGAAAGTCCTCCATGGTGTCGCAGCAGACGTAATCAAAGCGGGTGCTGAGCTCATCCAGCAGGAAGTCCCGGAACGACGTTCCCTGTTTGATCGCGATCTTCGCACCCAACGTCCCGGCCGCGGGCGGGCGGGACGTATAGGAATCCCCAACCTTTCGGTACACCAGCCTGCCCTTGAGATCGTTCGCGTCAACCCACGAGCTCACCGCCGCATAGTGCTCTGCGGACACCAACAGTGACAGCGCGAACGGTTTCAGCGTTCGCTCCGCTGCACCTTCCCATTCGGCTTCGCCGTCGCGGACACGCAATAGTTCGGCAGCGTAGGGGAGCGCAGATTCAGGGATGCCGGTGCCCTGGCAGATTCGGGTGCGCAGCTCCAACTCACCACGCTCAAGCAGAGTTGGGCGAGCTCAGGCTGAGCAGTTCAGCATCGATTTCGTCCTTGCGGGCCGCCAACTGCCGTAGCTCCGCATCCAAGTCCGTCCTGCGATCCTGAAGCTCGGCTGCCCTCGCCGCGAGGTTCGTTTCCACCTCCGCCAGCCGTGCGCTGTTCGCATCAAACAGCACCCGGTCCTCGGGAGCGTTAAGGCCAAGTTCGACGGCGGCAGCTGAGTACTGCTCGAAGCGCTTGCGTTGGGTCTGGGCCGTCTCACCGAGCTGCGCGACTTCGGCGTCGATTGCGGCCAACCGGCCGCCGCCGCTGGTGCGGATGTCCTCCTGGACGATCGCCAGTTCGTGGCGAAGCCTGGCGATGTCAGAGCCAAGCTGCGTGCTGTCTTCCCGGAGCTTCTTGCCTGCCTGTTCCAGCTCGCCCTGATGTTCCAGGCTGAGTGTGAGTTGTTGGTCCGTGAACCAAGGATGCAACTGATCGCGTTGCTGGCGGGCCTGTTGCTCTTCCGCGCTCAGCTTGTGGTGGGTGCCGGCGCCGTCGCGGATTGGTTTCAACAACTCGATCTGGTCCTTCGCTCTGACCACCGCCTCGTGTGCCTTCTTGAGGTCGTCGAAGTGGCCGATCAAGCTGTTGATCCGGGTCTCGACATCATCGTCCTCCAGCATGTTCGTCCGGACGAAGTGGGTGATGTTCTCCACCTGTTTCATGGAAACAGTGCGGTGGAACAGGTCCATGGCCTGGTTCCCGCTTATGCCGAAATGCCTTTTGAAAGCTGCGGCGTAGGGATCGAAGGTGTCGTGGACTGTCACGCCCCCCGCTTTGAGCCGTTTCTTGAGCTTGGCAGGGTCCTGCCCGAAGTTTGAGAAATCCTCAGCAATGGTCTGCTCCCGCTCGGCAAGGGAATAGAACCGAGTCGGCTGGCCCGCTTCCTGCATGGTCCACAGAGTGATGCCCAACGTGACGGTCTTGTCTATGACGGCGTTATGGAAGATGCCAAGGACCACCGTGAGTGTACCGGGCGCCCGCAGCGCGACAGGCTTGGAATACTCACCGCCCACGCTGCGAGTGCTCTTATGGAAGCCCCTGACATAGGACATCAGCGTCCGCTCACGCTTCTGCGCGCCGGCAGCCTTGTTGTACTCAATCCTGTTGGCCGGCAGCAGGAGCGTGGTGATCGCGTCCACAACCGTGGATTTCCCCGATCCGATGTCGCCGGTCAAAAGGCTGTTGGCCCCGTCCAAACGGAACGTGCGCACCCCGCCGTGGAATGTGCCCCAATTAAGCAGTTCCAAACGCTGCAGTCGAAACCCTGGCGGCAGGGCGGCGTCGTGCGATTCTCCGTCGCCTGGCTCCTCAAACGTGAACAGGCTGTCCTGAACGTCAGTGGTCATGGTCATTTACTTCCGGTGAGGGATTCACGATAGTCGGCCAGCCGCGCGTCGAACTCTTCCAGCCATTGCGCGTCCACGTACGCCTTGAGGATGCGCGCTACCTCATACGTCCCCGATTCGCCGTGGAGCCTCCTCAGGAAGCCGAGTTCCACCACCTTCTTGATGTTGGTACCAAGCCGATCCAGAATGCGGGCTTCGTTGCTCGTCTCGGGCAGGAACACAGAGACCATGTCCTTGAGCTCCTCCTCGGTCATGATGAGGCGGAGCTCGCTGCTGTTGGTATCGAACTCCAGCAGCCTTTTCCGAAGCAGGGCGAGCAGCAGGCTGACATCGAAGGTCAGCTGCCGGCGGGGGATCAGCCGGGGGAGAGTGGCGTCCGGATCCTCACGCGACTTGAGGAAGGCGTAGCCCTCGGACTCGTCCAGAATCAGGTTGAGACCGAGAACCGCGACGTAATCCCGCACCTGCGAGGTCAAGGTGAGCAGCGACTGCCACACCTTCTCATCAGCCTCCGCGTAGACCACGCCCTTGAACAGTTTGGTGACGACCGCCGGGAGTTCTTCCGGTGTGTTTGTTTCGTTTGCAGGGTTCATACCGGCCTCACAAAGATGATATGGTCGATGTTTGCTTCCCGGGTGCTGCCGTCTGCTGCATTCCAGGTGATTCGCTGCGTTGCTTCCGGATTGATGCTGGCCCAGTCCGACTCCGACGCAAGCTGGTAATACGCCACCAACTCCGCGAGTCCTTGGGACAGCGGATGTGCAATGGTGATGTCAGCGAGCGTCGCCTGGTCCGTGTTCTCCAGCACCTCGTCGATGTTGCCTTTGAGCCGTTCCTTGTCCACATGGAACTGATTGAACAAGGCGCTCGCGTCCACATCCGCGTCCTCGGCCGTCACAACCTCGTCCGCGACCATGACGCGGCTGCCCGGTTCGTAGAGCGGCCGCTCGAACGGCAACGCGACGTCCACGGACGGCGCATCGATCTCCATGACAAGGTTGGACGGCGGGTGGTCCCGGTTGTCGAGTGCGCTCGCCTCGATGCTTCGGATCAGTTGCATGATGCGCTTGTTCTCCAGGAATACTTTGTCGTCCAGGAGCCTGCGCATTTGTTGGGACAGTTGGCGCACCGTGCCCTGCGTCTGCTCGACGGCAGGCAGCCAATCCTGGTGCAGGTTGGTAATGGTGTGCAGGCCGTCTATCCGGGCCAACGCTTCAATCTGCGTTGCCCGTTGGAGCAAGTCATTGAGTTCGTTTCTGGCCTGCGGAGACATCAGGTAGTCCCAGAAGCCCTGGAAGGTGCGGCCCTGCAGCGAGCTTCCGATGTCCTGCTGGTTGGCAAAGATGGAATCAAGGAGTTCGCCTTGGCTGCCGTCCCAAGTGGCAATTTGCTCGCGAACTTGGCGGTCTAACTTGCGGAAGTTCTGCTCGACCTCGCGGAAGTCGGAGAGGAGGTCCTTAGCCAGGGTGGTCAGTTGCTGGAAGTGGTCGAGTGCTTCCGGCGCAGTCATGACCTTGACGTTGCCGTCACGGATTAGTTGCATCTCGTGGTCGATACGGTCTTTTTGGTGCTGGAGTTCTGCCAGGCGGATATCGGGATCTGTTTCCGACTGCTGCACCAGTGTCTTCAACACGGCGAAGATGCTGGTTAGCCTCGATTGAGTAGCTACGAACTCGCGGCCTTTGAGGCTTTCGACCCACCTCACCACGTCTTCGGCGGCGGGCGTCAGATCGAAGTGAGGTTCGTCTGCGCCCTGGACGTAGTATTTCCGCAGCCACGCGCGTTCAGGGGCAGCCCAATCGTCAAGGTACTCCGACGCGCTCCTGGGAAACCTGTCCTCGCCAAAGGACTCCCGGACGCCGAAAAGGACATCCTCCAGGACATCGATCAGTTGCTGGCGGCCTACGTTGCGTTGGTTCGGATCAGTGAATGCGGACATAAAGAAGTGCAGGGCGAGAGGCGCGTTCTGTGCACGAAGCAGCGCCCAGCCTGCATGGTTTTCACGCAACGCGTTGATTGCGTAGTAGTCCATTTGGTTCCTCAATGTCCTGCCGCTGCGGTGTCCTGTTCAAAGGCTATGCCAAGGGTGCGACACTCTGCTCACGCCATCGGCTGGATAAATCCGCCCCAGCACTAGCCATACCGCCAGATGTCTGTAAACTTGACGGTGTTGTTGTGTTTGGCATTTGGTAGTTCAGGCAGTCCCCGCAGTCCACTTTGGTCTGCGACCTTCTGAAGTAACGGTGGAGAACACCCCACACCGGAGACCCGAAAGTCGGGAACAATCTCCACCTTCAGTTAGGACTGAAATTATGGCTACAGGTACCGTCAAGTGGTTTAACGCTGAAAAGGGCTTCGGCTTCATCTCCCCGGAAGATGGCAGCCAGGACGTTTTCGCTCACTACTCCGCAATCAACTCCTCGGGCTACCGCTCCCTCGAAGAGAACCAGAAGGTCTCCTTCGACGTCGAGCAGGGCCCCAAGGGTCCCCAGGCAGTAAACATCCAGGCTATCTAGTCTTCGGATAACTCAAGAGCAGGGCCGGTCAGTTCACTGACCGGCCCTGCTCTTTTGGTTCATGCCCCCGCGCTGGGGGCATTGTTTACCAGAGACGCCGAGGGTCTTCCCTGGCTATGCGCCGCAGGGTGCTCGCAGCCATAACCCAGTCTGGAAAACGCTTATCGATGGCCCGGAGGACTGACAAGGTCATGTTCAGCCGGCTAGATACGTTAACGGCCAGCACATTCTCATGATGCGCCGCTCTGTTGCGAAGGCGGCGGAGTGTTTCCAGTTGATACGTGAGCTTGTTCAGGCCTGTCAGAGATTGATCTGCGTTTGGGAAAGCGAAACGAAGCGCATCTGTCCACAGCTGCTCGCGTCTGCTTGGCACATTCCGATCCGTGAAGAGGGATGTCCAGTTGCCGAAGGTTAGCTGCGCAACGATGTCATCGTGTGTAGGGGAGTCTTTGTGCCGCGGATGCGAAGGATGCCTGTTCTGAGATTCTTGAAGCGCATATTTACGCGCCCGTCTAACAGTGTGGCTCATCTGACCATATAACGGGTCCGCCAAGCCGCCGGGTGCAGTCCAGTCACGTCCGAACGTCCCCTGAGCTTGAGGAAGGGGTTGCTGTTCGTTCCAGTCCGAGATGGCCTTCGTGATCGCATTCCTGGTTGCAACCTCCACGTAGGAGATTTGGGTGTGGAAGGATCCGCCTAGCTTCATGTTCCAGCGGTAAAGGTTGGAGGCGCGCTCGCTGTCGCGTGCGGCTGCGTCCAAGAAGGGCTCCAGACGCTTCTCTCCCAGGAAGGCCGTCATCATTGCTTGCTGATCCACGGGGTTGATGCTACCTTGTTTGAGCGAGCGTCGGGCTTGGACCGGCGCGTCATATATCGGTGATCCTTGGTGCTTGCACCAGGGATCACTTGTTTAACCCTGCTCGTGAAGTCCCAACCGAGGTCTAAGGGTTTTGCTAAGCCACGGGTTCTTACTCGGCCAGTTCTCGTTGAGTCGCCCCACCAGACCTGTGTTGGACGATGCTTTCGAGGAGGGGGGAGCGCTGGCCGGGGTACGCAGAAGAAAGGCAGTTTCCTGCAGGGCCTCGTATTTTGCAAGCGAGATCAGGACGCCGCTGCCCTTGTTCGAAACGATCTCCACTGCAGTGCGGTCTGCGATCACCTGTTCTATGAGTGAAAGCAGATCTGCCTTTGCCATTGAAGCTGTGACGGCCGCTCCGGCTCCCCTCAGTGACCACCCCTTTTTGTCGTGCCCATCGTATATATCTACTAGTGCTGATGAAGACAGTCGAACACATATCCACATAGCAAATTACACCCATGTAATTCGCTTCCCCAAGCCCATAGCGTGGACATCAAGACACCATCACGCAAGGGGTACCGATGATCCGCCCGACCTTCAGCCAGAGCCAACCCGAGCCCGAAAACCACCACCTAGACGATCCGCGCCACCACCTAATTTTGCGAAATCACCACCTAATTTCGCCCAAAAACGCCTGTGCAAGGCACTTTTGGACCCCTAGTCCCGATTTTCGGGCTTAGTCTCCGGGGTGAACCGCATGACAGTGGTCAACGGAGACAGAAGGTTGGGCAGGGTGTTCGATATTGAGGTGCAGCGCATCCTCGACTACGTGGGACGCGGCATTGGCGTGCGCGTCATCGGTGCGCCCGGGAGCGGCAAGACCACGGTGATTTCCAGCGCGGTGGCGAACGCCGAGAAGACCGGCTTCACCATCCATTCGGTGACCGGGCTCCGCACGCACCGCAACATCCCTTACGCAGCCGTCAAGGGCCTCGGCATGGAGATGCGGCCAGGCCGGAGCGGCGTCCTGGACCTCGCCGATGTGATGGTCAGCCAGCTCGCCAAGCCGGGCAAGCACCTGATGATGGTGGATGACATCCAGCTCCTGGATAACGAGTCGCTTGCGGTGCTGGAAGCGGTCCGCCAGCAGTCGTTCGCGCCGATGATCGCCACGGCGCCGGAGACCCACAACTTCACGCGCGGCCAATTGGCTGTCCTGAACCAAGGCCGCGAGGCCGTGGTTCAGCTGGATCCGCTGCATTACGAGCAAGTTCATGCGCTCATCGCCAAGGTGCTCGGCGGTCCCGCGGACGTGGACACCACGGCACGGATCCTCACCAAGTCCGCCGGTAATCCGCGCCTGATCGTGCGGATCACGGAGACGGCATTACTGAGCAACCTCCTGGTTCGGCGCGATGGCATGTGGCACATGTCCGCCGGCACCCTGTGGAACGACCACCTCAGCGGCACCGTCGAGGCACTCCTCGCCGAACTGCCCGAAGAGGACGTCAACGCACTCCACAGCATGGCCATCCTGGGTACTGCGCGGATCGACGTCCTGCAGAAGATCGTCTCGCCGGACGTTTTGGACCGCTTGGAACGCCGCGGCTTCCTTTCCGTCATGGACGACCACCACAACGGCACCATCGCCGCTATCAGCCCGCCCGTGATCGTGGACTACTTCCGTGGCCGCCGGACGCTGCGGGACCGGCATCTGCTGCGAAGCAGGATCGCGGGGCTCCTCGAATCCTCACAGCAGGTTACGCGGGACGAAACCTCCACGGCCGACTGCCTCTCACGTACGCTCTCGGCCCTGCGCCTTGAACGCGGCAACGACGACGCCGTCACCGCACGGCACTTCCAGGACCACAGTGCTGTCCGCGAACGTGCCCGCTTCGAACGCTGGGAAGCCAACAAAACGGCCACGAACGCGGCCGCGCTGCTGCGCGTTTATTGGGGCGCGCCGGTGGATCCTGTGCGGACGGCGCGCGTCCTGACAGAAACGCCAACGGACGACGCCGACCCCAGCGAGCTGCTGTTCCTCACCATCACGAAGGCGCTCCTTGCGATCCCGGCGGGCGGCGCGAATGCCGCCGTCGAGGTTTTGCAGGCTTTCGGGGACGCCAACCCGGAGCTGAGGGCCGACGCGGAAGCCGCCATGCTCTTCTTGGGCGCCTCCCACGGACGGGTGCCAGAGCAGTCGGCTGGCACGCCAGGAGTGGGCGCACGGACCTTCGAGGTCCTGACGCAGGCTCTGCTTGAGCTATACCGGTGCCGGCCCACAGCCGCCCTCAAACTCATCAACGACGTCGAAAACGACGAGCTCTTCCCGCATCTCCGCCCTTTCATCCACGGCTATGCCCTGTTCGCGGCCGGGCGTGTGGATGAGTCGTTGGTGTTCGCACTGGACTGGCGCGCCGAAGCCCGAAAGAACCTGGACCAGTTCGGCGTGGTCACCAGCAGCTACGTGGCCGTCCATGGTCTGCTCTACAGCGGCTACTTCGACGAAGCGGAATACCTCATGAGCAGCGTCTTCGCCATGGGCCGCCCGGGGTTCGTGGTGGACATCCTTTACGACGCCATGCTCCGGCTCGCCGGCCTTCGTCAAGCCACCACGTCCACCACGCCTACGCTTTCCATCGCGTCGCAGGCCCGCTCTGAAATGCCCGACGTCGGGCCGTTGCCTGGGATTGGTAAAGGCCCTTACGTCCTGGTCACCACCTCGGACATGCAGCCCGCGGCTTTCGACAAGGACGCCAGCAAACTCATCAAGCGGCAACTCAAGAGCGGCTACGTTCTCGAGGCGAAGATGACGGCATTGCTGTGCACCTGTTTGGCTCCGGGACGCAGGGTCCTGGACCTGCTGCAGAAAGTGCTGAGGGACAGCGGGATCCTGGTCCATGACCAGTTCGTGTCCATCGCTGCCGCAGTGGTGGAGACTGACCACCAGCTCCTTGGATTGCTGCTGAAGCATTACGAGCCGGACCAGGACGTGTACCAGGTGGGCATGCTGCTCCGGAGTGCGCTCCGGGGCCACGTGCTTGAAGGAGATACGACGTCGGCCGAAGCGTTGGCCACGGCGTCATCGGCCTTCGCTGCGAGGTTCCCCTCAGAGAACGAGCAACTGTCCTTCAATACCTTCGAGGCCAGTGCCCTGACCGAGCGGGAAATCGAGATCGCTGCGCTGGCCGGGTACCTTTCCAACGTGCAGATCGGGGAGCGCCTGCGGATCAGCGCCAGAACGGTGGAGAACCATATTTCGAACGCTCTGAGGAAGACCGGAGCAACTTCACGGACAAGTCTCTTCATCTTGGTTGGGAATACATTTCCGCCACAGTGACTCTGGATAGGCTGGCTGGGTGAACAACCCACCCGCCTTGGCCCGCAGGCTCGGCACCTTTGATGCGTCCTTGATCGGCCTGGGCTCCATGATCGGGGCTGGCGTGTTCGCGGCCTTCACGCCTGCTGCTGCGGTTGCTGGCTCCGGGCTGCTCGTGGGACTGGTGGTAGCTGCGCTCGTGGCCTTCTGCAACGCGACGTCCTCGGCACAGCTCGCCGCGGCCTACCCGACATCGGGAGGAACCTACGTCTACGGGCGGGAGCGACTGGGGCCATGGCCAGGGTTCCTTGCCTGTTGGGGATTCGTCATCGGCAAGACAGCCAGTGCTGCGGCCATGGCGATGACCTTCGCTGCCTACGCCGCGCCGCCGGGGTGGGAGCGGCCGGTGGCGATTGCCGCCGTCGTCCTCCTGACGGCCGTGAACTATCACGGTGTGACGCGGACAGCAGGACTGACGCGCGTGCTGGTCATCGCGGTGCTGCTCGCCCTCGGGATCGCAGTTGCGGCTTGTTGGGGTGGTTCGCCTGATCCGGGCAACATTCTTGGCGACGGGCTGCTCTCGCACGGTTGGTACGGGATCCTGCAGTCGGCCGGGCTGCTGTTCTTTGCGTTCGCCGGGTACGCGCGGATCGCCACCATGGGTGAGGAAGTCGTGGAGCCGCGCCGGACCATTCCGCGGGCCATCACCATTGCCTTGGGTATCACCATCCTGGTGTACGCGGTGATCGCCGTGACGTTGCTGGCATCGCTTGGCCCAGACGGCGTGGCGGGTAATCCGACCCCGCTGGCTGCCGCCGTCGGAAGTGGCTGGGTCTCGGTGGTGGTGCGCGTAGGCGCCGCTGTTGCTTCGCTCGGGGCGTTGCTTGCCCTCGTGGCCGGGCTGGGACGGACGAGCCTGGCCATGGCACGCGAGCACGACCTGCCGCACGCGCTCGCAGCCGTTCATTCCCGATACAAGGTTCCGCACCGGGCCGAGGTGACGATCGCCGTCGTAATCTGCGTGGTCATAGCGGTGGCCGACCTGCGAGGGGCGATTGGGTTCTCGTCGTTCGGGGTGCTGCTGTATTACCTGGTGGCCAACGTCGCGGCCTTCACCCAGTCCGTTGAGGACCGGCGTTATCCGAAGGTGCTTCAGGTGCTGGGCGCAGTGGCCTGTGTGGTGCTGGTGGCAACGCTGCCGCCGCTCTCGATCGGGCTTGGCGTGCTGATGTTTGCCGTGGGCATCGTGTACCGGCTGGTGCGCTTGCGTGTCCGTGGCGGGCACGGCTCCGCTTTGGGGTAACCAACGGAACCGTGCCCTATGCTTCCTACGCCTGGAGCGGGTGGGGGTTCCCGCCGGACACCGGGTCTCCCGCCCCGGAAGCACACAGTGAGCCTACGGGCGATTTTTGCGTCTAGGTGTCGTTTTGATTTTTCTAGGTGGTGAAAACGGGCTGGTTTCAACCTGTTCTGGTTGTCTTTATCGGACGTGGAGCAAAAGATAGGTGCTCGGCGCGCGTCTCTAGGTGGTGGGGTTGTCCCTACCGGCGTCTCCGGGCTGCCACTTGGTGGTGAACATGATCCATGTAAACCAGCAAGCTGGCGACCGTCAGTATCAGACCGCATACCTCCGCGATGGTCGACGCCGTGTCCTGAAACCTGACTGCCACGTCCGGGCCGAGCGTCATGGCGTTGGTGAAGGCGGCAAGCGCGAAAATGGCAGCTTTCAATAGCGGAAACTTCCTCGCCTTGGAGAAGATCATCACCAGCGGCGCTGCGGCGCCCAGGACCGCCAGAAGGACGACGGCGGTTGTCTTCACGAGGTGGGGATCGAGCACGCTGAATGCTGTGGGTGGAGGAGCGAGCCACAGCAGCGTGGCCGAGGCTGCCGAGCCAACCACTGTGATGAGGCCCAGAATTCGCAGGGCCCAGGGAAAGAAGCGCGTCACCATGGTCAGATTCTGGACCCGGAATTTGCGACTAGGTGTTTGGAATGCGTCTCCCTAGATCCCATAGGACGAAATTAGGTAGTGATTCCGGAAAATTAGGTGGTGGGCGGGATCGTCTAGGGGTGGGCTGTCGGTCACTTTTCCGATGCTGGGACGCCAGCAAAGGCTGACGCCCCAGCTCGCCGGAGTCAGCCCTTCTCGCAGGCAATCCCGTCGCCGTCGCTGTCCAGATCGTAGATGTCGGTGCCGATGACAGTCACAGGTCCCCGAACGTAGGCGGGGCCGTTGCCCTTGCCGCCTGCACAGTCGACGTCGGAGGCAATGGGAACGCAGCCGGTGTAGTTCGGATCGCAGTTACTCTGTGCCGGCGGGGCTGCCTTGGGAGCCGCAGCCTGAGCGGCCTTCCGGTCGGCTTCAGTCTTCGCGGCAGCTGCTGCTTGGGCCGCGGCCTGGTCTGCTGCGGCTTTGTCCGCGGCGGCCTTGTCGGCAGCAGCCTTATCCGCGGCTGCCTTATCAGCCGCCGCCTTCTCCGCAGCAGCCTTTGCTGCGGCTTCAGCGGCACGCTCGTCTGACATTGACTTTGCGGTTGCTGAGTCCAACCAGGTCAATTTCCCTGCACGGTCTACCGAACAGACATACGTCTCACCCAAGGAAACCTGCGTGGTCTTCTCGGTAGTGCATGCCGTCCCTGCAACCTTGCTCGGCGTAGGCGAAGGCGTCGACGACGGCGAGACCTTTGTGCTGCTAACGGAGCTGGCGGTCGACGTGCCGCCGCATGCTGTGGCGAACGCCAACAACGACCCAATAGCCACCAACCCGAATGCTTTCGGGCCTCGAACCCACGAAGACTTGCGAATGAGATGCTGGTTTTTGGACGTGCGAATAGATCGCGTTTTCAAATAGTGCCCCCTTTAGAATGCGCCGATGCGATGGCGCGTGATGCGACCATAACACCCGCTCAATCAGCAAAGGGAGGAGAAGTTTCCTATGACTTAGAGCGCCACGAAGATTACGTCCACGGCAGGCTGACCGCCGGAATCAGACTACGCCCGCGCGTGCTTCCGCCGCGGCGCGGACACACCCGAAGCCCGCTCGCCAGGAGCGGCCCCAGCCCGCTCCTCCGCCGCAACCGCAGCGCCGGTTCCCAAGCCGCGGACCGTCCAGCCGGCCGTCCGCCAGGCCTCAGCGTCCAGCACGTTGCGGGCGTCCAGCACCATCCGGCGTCGTACGAGTGCCCCAACCTCAACCGGCGAAAGCTGCATGTATTCGTTCCACTCCGTGAGCAACAGCACCAGCTCGGCGCCTTCAAGGGCGCGCTTGGTGGAGGCCTCGAAGCGGATCTGCGGGTAGCGGATCCAGGCGTTGTTGATGGCCTTCGGGTCCGTGACGGTCACGTGCGCGCCGGCGGAGGCGAGCTGCGCAGCGACGTCCAGGGCGGGGGAGTCGCGGATGTCGTCGGTGTCGGGCTTGAAAGCTGCGCCCAGGATGGTGACCGTGCGGCCGGAGAGGAACCCACGGCACATTTCGCGGGCCACGTCCACGGCGCGGGAGCGCTGGTTCAGGTTCACGGTGTCCACTAGGGCCATCCACTCATCCACGGAGGGCACGTCGAGCTCGCGGGACTGTGCGCGGAAGGAACGGATGTCCTTAGGCAGGCAGCCGCCACCGAAACCGAGGCCGGCGTGGAGGTACCGGTTGCCGATGCGCGGGTCCAGGCCCATGGCTTCGCTGAGTTCGCTGACATCGGCGCCCGACGCGTCGCACAGTTCGGCCATCGCGTTGATGAAGCTGACCTTCGTGGCCAGGAACGCGTTTGACGCTGACTTGATCAGCTCCGCCGTCGCGAAGTTGCAGACCAACCGCGGGATGCCGGCGGTGATCAGCGGCTCGTACACGGCGTCCAGCACGGCGGTCACCGGCGCGCCAGCGGCGGCACCCTTGCCGCCTGGAACGCCGTAAACCAAGCGGTCGGGCACCAGTGAATCCTTCACGGCCGTGCCCTGCCGCAGGAATTCGGGGTTCCAGCCGAGGAGCACGTCGGACCGCCTGGCCAACACGGCGCGGACAGTTTCCACAGTGCCCACCGGCACCGTGGATTTACCGACGACGGCGGCGCCCTTGGCCAGGTGCGGCAGGAGGCTCCGGGTGGCGCTCATCAGGTAGGAGAGGTCCGCGGTGTCCGAGGTCTTGGACTGCGGGGTGCCCACGCAAAGGAAATGGACCTGGGCATCCGCAGCGGCAGAGAAGTCCGTGGTGAACACGAGGCGGCCGGTGGTGCGTCCGTCGCCGAGGAGCTCGTCCAAACCGGGTTCGTGGAAGGGAGCAAGCGCCTTGTTCAGCTGCTCAACCTTGTGCGAATCCACGTCGATGCCCACCACGTTGTGGCCCATCGAAGCGAGGGTGGCGGCGTGCACTGCGCCGAGGTAACCGCAGCCGATTACGGAGATCTTCATGAGAAAGGTCCTTTGCTTGGAGTCAGTTCGGAGCCGGTATCGGGCCCGGAATCGGAAGTCACGCCGTTCGTCACTTCGTCGTAGTGCCGCACCAGGTCGGCGCAGAGCACCGGCCACGTCCGGCCCTGGACCGAAGCGGTAGCTGTCGTGGCGAACGCGCGGCGCTTGGCGTCGTCGCCCATCAGGTCCCGCACATAACCGCGGAGCTGGGCAAGGTTGCCCGGCTCGTACAGCCATCCGGTGCGGGAGTTTTCCACGAGGTCCAAGGGCCCGCCGCGGCCGGTTGCGACCACAGGGACGCCCGAAGCCATGGCTTCCTGGATGGTCTGGCAGAAGGTCTCGAACTCGCCGGGATGGACGAAAAGGTCGAAGGAGGCAACGGCTTCAGCGAGGCATTCGCCACCGAGGAAGCCCGTGAAAACAGCGTCCGGCAGCTGCGCTTCGAGGGCGGCTCGCTGCGGACCGTCACCCACGATCACAAGCTTCGTATTCGGCAGGCCGTCCAGCACGGCGAGGTCCTCAACCTGCTTCTCCACAGCGAGCCGCCCGACGTACCCGATGATCCGCTGGCCGTCGGGCGCAACTGAGCTGCGCCACGCCGTCGAACGTTTTGCCGGATTGAATCGGGCGGTATCCACGCCGCGCCGCCACATGTCCACGCGGAGAATGCCGCGCCCGCGCAACTGGTTGTGCGCGAACGTCGATGGCACAAGGGTGCGGGTGGCCAGGAGGTGGATGTTGTCCACGCGGTTCCAGGCCCAGTTCTCCAGGAACGGCACGCCGTATCGGGCGGCGTAGCTGGGAACCTCGGTCTGATAGATCGCGACCGTCGGGATTCCGAGTTGGTCGGCGGCCTGCACGGCGCGCCAGCCGAGCACGAACGGGGAGGCGAGATGAACTACGTCGGGGGAGAAATCGGCAAGGATTCGCTTGACCCGATTCACACCACCCAACGCAACCCGCACGTTCGTGTAACCGGCCAGCGGCACAGACGGAAGCCGGTGCACATACGCACCCTTCACGACGCTCGAAACATCAGTGTCCGACGTCGACGGCGCAATCACCATCACCTCATCCCCGCGTTCCTGCAGATGATCCAGCACCCGCAGTATCGAGTGCGTTACCCCGTTCATCAGCGGCAGGAATGATTCGGCGACGATTGCGATCCTCACGCATTCCACGGTGGTCGGAGCGGTTGGCGTTGCGGGTTCGATCGGGTGGCCTGTGGAGGAAGAGTTGGTTAACAGGAGGTTCGTGTTCTTTGCCGGAGCCCCCGCGTAGACTGCCTGCATCCGACGTGCTGGGCGTCGAAAGTTCTGGGGGTCTTGCCATGACTGCTGCTGGGGATCATTCGCGCGCGCTTGTTGCAGGTTCGGATCGCGTACGACGGCGGCGCTTGGCAGCGGCGCGGGTCGTTGCGGGCGGCTTGGGGCTGGCTTTGTTGTTGGGAACCATGGTTTCGCCGGCGGTGGCGGACGACGTAACCAACGTTGTTCCTGTGGGAGCGCAACCCTCTGCCGTTGCGGTGAATGCGGTGACCAACCGGGCGTACATTGCTACTGGTGATGGCGTGTCCGTCTTGGACGGGTCAACCTCCTCAGGTCTGCTCTACACCGGTGACCGGCCAGTAGATGTAGCCGTGAACTCGGCGACGAACAAGGTGTATGTCAGCGAAATTGGCGGCTCCGTGGCCGTGGTCGATGGCGCAACGCGAGCCGTCACGTCTGTGGCTGTTGGCGCTTCGCCGGGTGTCGTCGCGGTGAATGAGCCGAACAACAAGATCTACGTTGGAGTTCAATCCGGCCTTGCCATCATCGACGGGGCCACGAATGCCGTGAAGACCGTTGCCCTGGCCAATGGTGCACAGGACATTGTGGTGAACTCTGCAACGAGCAAGGCTTACGTGCTCTCGGGAGGGACGCTGAGGGTCCTTGATGCGAGCGGTACCGTGAAGACCACCATCAACATCGGCGCCGGCGGCATCCTGGCAGTGGCAGTGAACGAGGCCACGAACAAGGTCTACTTCACGACGCTCGGCCGCTACGGCGCCAGCGTGCGAGTGGTTGATGGGATCACGGATGAAGTCACCGGCACTGTTCCCTTTGACCAATTCGTGGGGAAAGTCGCCGTTGATCCGGCTACCAACAAGATCTACGTTGCCGCGGACAGCACGTCGATCGAGGGATATGTCAAGGTGCTCAACGGGCAGACGCTGACAGAGATCGCATCCTATGTGACACCCACGCGGATTACAGACCTTGCCGTGAACCCCGGCGCTGATAAGGCCTACGCCCTGATGGGTGGCAGGGGAGTGACCGTTGTGGATGGCGCTTCGGGCAAGGTCTCCGGACTGTTCACCGGACAGGAACCCGTTGATGCGGCCGTTAACTCCTCCACGGGGATGGTCTATGTGGCAAACAACGGGAGTGCTTCGGTGTCCGTCATCGCTGGCTCTGCCGCCGCTCCCGTCAAGAACGACTTCAACGGCGATTCCTTCTCAGATGTTCTGGCCCGCGACTCGTCCGGCGTTCTGTGGCTCTACCCCGGCAACGGTGTGGGTGGGTGGTTGCCGAGGGTCCAGGTGGGGGTCGGTTGGAATGTGATGACTGCGCTGGTCTCGCCAGGCGACTTCAACGGGGATTCGCATCCGGACGTCCTGGCCCGCGACTCCGCGGGCGCGTTGTGGTTGTACCCCGGAAACGGTTCCGGCGGCTGGCTCCCACGCTCGCAGGTAGGCGTGGGCTGGAACTCCATGACGGCGATCATCGGTAGCGGCCCCTTCTTCGGCGATGGAAATCCCGACGTCATGGCCCGCGACTCCAGCGGCACCTTGTGGCGATACCGCGGCGACGGCCAAGGGGGCTGGCTCTCGCGAGCATGGGCAGGTTCGGGCTGGAACGGCATGTCCGAAATCACCGGAGTGGCAGACTTCAACGGCGACGGTGTCTCCGACATAGCGGCCCGAGATTCCTCGGGCGCCCTCTGGCTCTACCCGCCGAACGGCATTGGGGGATGGCTGTCCCGTCAGAACATCGGGCAGGGCTGGAACAGCATGAACTCGCTGGTTGGCCCAGGCGATTTCGACGGTGATGGCCGTGCCGACATCCTGGCGCGGAATGCGGCGGGGGAGCTGTGGCTGTACTCGGGAGCCGGCGGCTCCGTGTGGCCGTCGGCCTCGCGCGTGGGCACGGGCTGGAATGGGATGACGGCGATTCTCTAAGACTCCCTTCGCGAGGGGTGAGGTCCCAGCCCTAACGAAGCAACTAAGGGCAGAGATCTCACCCCTCGCGCTTCAGACGTGACAGTCTCGGCCCTCTCGTTCCCCACCCAATGCCCGGTCAGGGTGGCTACGTCTGGAAGGCATAACTGCAATCTTCTAGTCGGAGTCCATCAGTTATTCTCTTTTGTTACATGCACTTCGATAGCTACGTTGCTTTTCATGGGGCTGCTGATAACTTTTGATCTGCGAGCAATTCGGAAGTGAAGCAACCTAGGCCCTTCCGAATCTCCGGTTTGCATCAAAAGGGGGTAATAAGCATTGAAAAAACTATTTGCAATAGCGGTGTTGGCTGGATTGGCGTTGACGGGCTGTAGTAAAAGCGCTTCAAATGCTGAACCAGTTGCCGCAGCTTCGGCAGCGGCAGAGCAAACCATCCTGTTGCCGGACGTTGTGGGACTGACGTTGGATAAAGCAAACGACCAACTGGAAGACATTGGGCTGAAAGTCAAGGCCAAGGACGTCAACGACGACAAAGCAATTATCGCCAAGAAGAACTGGGAAGTCGTCAGCCAGGATCCCGGAAAGGCGACTTCAGCTGCGAAGGGCTCAACGGTGCAGCTTGGCGTGCGGCACCTGACAGACGCAACGGCGTCGCCTTCACCCACGGCGACGACGGCTCCGGCACCGCTCGTGGCGCCGCCCGCCGTCGAGACTCCCGCAGCGGTTGCACCCGCAGCCCCTGCCCCGCCGGCCGCCGAGCCAGCACCTGCGCAAGTTCAACCGGCGCCTGCTCCGGCGGCCCCGTACTACAAGAACTGTGATGCCGTACGGGCGGCAGGTGCAGCACCCATTCACAGCAGCCAACCAGGCTATGGAAGACACCTGGATAGAGACGGCGACGGCTGGGGCTGCGATAAGTAGCCTGAACGAACGTCAGGAATGTGGCCGCCCAGTAAATTGGGCGGCCACTGCTGATCTCAGGACAGTTCAGCGCAGATATCCCTTTGCTTGCCCGAACTGCTCACAAACGTGAAGACGCCCGTTGCTGGGTCGACGTTAAAGACAACTGTGCCTATGAACTGAATCGTCGCGGGTCCAGGAGGTGTGGGAGGTACGTCGCTGGGGAACCAGATAATTCCGTAGTGGCCGCTCGTCCTGACTGTGTAGGTTCCATCGGGATTGAGTGTTGCGTTGGACACGGATCCGTCAGTGCGGATTGTTACCGACTTTCCTGCGACCGGCGCCGCTGGGTCCGTTCCGTAATTCGTGTACGTAAGCACCACGCCTTTGCCGGCCGTGAGAATGCGAACAATATCGCCATTCTTGTCCACAAATTCCTTGGTGTGGAGGATTCCTCCCTTGGACTCCAAACCAAGGTTGAAGTCAGGGCAGCCGATGCCTTTGCCAAGGATGAGCGGTTCGTCCGCTGCCGCGGGCGCAGCCGGTGCAATCAAAGCAGCGAGCAATACTGCCACAGGCGCAAGCCTGAGGGTGATCCTGTTTTTCATGGTGTTCTCGATTTTGAGCGATGCGGTGATGAATGTCGGCACCATCCCTGTTGCAGGGAAGGAGACCAAGTGCCGGTGCTCACGGGACGAGTCCCTGACGGCGGCCATTAACAGGGGAAGCCGCTCCGTAACGGACGCCGGAATGCGGCGTCGGGACAGAGATTACTCCCGACGGAATCGAAAAACCACGCCCTGCGGCTACTCAATCCCCACCCCGCGCCCGCTTCAAATCCTTCCTCAGCCCCCGGTTATCCGCCCGCAACTCCAGGTTGTCCTCGGTGAGCCCACGGTTGTCCTCCACGAGCCCGCGATTCGTAGCTTCCAACTCCAGCACAAGCTTCACTCCGGCCAGGTTGAGTCCCTCGTTCAGGAGCACTCCGATCCGTCGCAGTGTCACCAGGTTCCGTTCGCTGTAGCGCCGCGTGCCGCCGTCGGTCCTTTCGGGAGTGAGCAGCCCTTTGCGCTCATATAGGCGGATGTTCTGCTGACCCATGCCCACGAGTTCGGCCGCAACGGAGATGGCGTAGACCCCCAGGTCGTCCCGCGAAGCAGCTGCGCCGGAGCCGCCGCCCGGCGCCGAACCAGCCAAGCCGCCGTCGTGCGCTTCCGCCGGAAAACCTGCCACGAAACCACTCCCAAAAATCTCCAAAAAATCCACTTGCAGCCCTCGTAGCTGAGTGCTATAAAAAATCTATACCAGCCGATACAGATCAGGAAGGCTGGGACCACAACAGAATCAGCATCAAGATCCAAAGGAGTGAGAACCACATGCTGATGCGCACTGACCCGTTCCGCGAATTCGACAGGCTCGCCCAACAGGTTTTTGGCACAACAGCACGGCCTGCCGGGATGCCGATGGACGCCTGGCAGGACGGCGAGGAATTCATTGTTGCTCTCGACCTGCCCGGAGTAAGCCCCGAGTCGATTGAGCTGGACGTGGAACGCAACGTCCTCACGGTCAAGGCGGAGCGGAAGTCGACCGCCGGAGAAGATAAGGAACTGATCGCCGCCGAAAGGCCCCAAGGTGTCTTCAGCAGGCAGCTCATCCTCGGCGACACCCTGGACACGGACGGCGTCAACGCCAGCTACGACGCAGGCGTCCTGACCCTCCGCATCCCCGTCGCCGAAAAGGCCAAGCCGCGACGCATCGAGATCAGCTCCACCGGACAACGCCAGGAGATCAACGCCTGATAGTTCGCTTCGCTGAGGCCATGCAGCCAACGCCAAGCGTGCAAGCGGGAGAGCATCCGACCGGCCGCATCGGAGAAATGGGCGCAGGCTGCGCGCCACGCCATAGCGCTTGTTGCGCAGAGGAAGCGCGGCCCCCGACGTTGCCTCCCGAAAGGATGGCCCCCGGGTTCACGCCGGGGGCCATCTCCCAGCCAACCGCACGTCCACCGGGAACCGGCCTTGGGAAATGAACCTGATTACTACGCGATCCTCGGTGTAGCGCCAACCGCGTCGGCACGCGAAATCGCCCGCGCCTACCGCGCCTTGCTGCGGCAGCACCACCCGGACACACGCCAAAAGACGCACGACGGCGGTGCCTCCGAGGCGCTCGACCTTCAGCAGTTGCACGCCGTCATGCAGGCGTACGTCGTTTTGTCGGACCCAGGAAAGCGGGCGGCTTACGACGGGGGTCGCACGCGCGCTGTCGGCACTCCCGTCAGCGTTCGGGTCCATCGAACGACGGCGGTGCCCGTACCTGGGCGGCAGCAGCAACCCCTCAGCTTCGGACCTACCCGCTGGACACCACTCCGCCGTACACATCCAAGGAGACCCACATGAGCGCCTGGCGTTCCTACGACAGCCACCTGATGCCCGCGTTTTACGAGCGGTTTGAGGAACGCTGGGGCAAAGGGACCGCGCCGTTTCTGGACCCCGAAGTGCACGAACAACCCATGCCCCGCGCCCAGTGGATCAACGTGGACACGGGTGCCGCGGTGGCCGTTGTTCCCATCTGGACGGACGATCCGGAGCATCGTTCCTTCGGGGTCTTCTACCTCCCGCCAGCGGGGGACATCTGGATCCTCCGGCCGGGGCCAACCACGTTCATGGAGCCCGGCAGCGGTTCATCGCGCGATCAGGTCTCCCTGCGCAACGATGCGTTCAAGAAGGCCGTTAACCATGCCAAGGAGTTCATCTACGGGCCGCAGCCGTGAGGGGTGCCGCCGTCGAGCGACCGCCTCTGGGCCGATGGACGAAGCGAATCTTGGCGGATCGAAGGCAGTCAAGGCGAAGTGCGCTACGACCGGCGCACCAGGCGATAGAGGGACGCAGCGGCGACGCCGCCGGCAATGGGGGCAACGACGAAAACCCAAAGCTGACCGACTGCCCAGCCGTCCGCCCAGAGGGCCGTTGCAATGGAACGTGCCGGGTTTACCGACGTATTCGTTACAGGGATGCTGATGAGGTGGATAAGAGTCAGGGTTAAGCCGATGGCCAGGGCTGCGAATCCTGGCGTTGCCCGCTTCTCCGTGACACCAAGAATGATCAGAACGAAAACCGCGGTCAAGACGAATTCGATGACCAGTGCCGAACCAACCCCAAACCCACCAGGGGAGTGATCACCGAAGCCGTTCGAGGCGAATCCGCCGGCACGTGCGGCCGCAAAGAAACCCTCGGGGCCTCCGGTTACAATCGCGGCCAGCACGCTTGATGCGGCAGCGGCGCCCGCAACCTGGGCAATCACATATGCCGGGATGTTGTTTGCGGGGAAACGCCCTGCAACAGCCATGCCGATGGTTACTGCCGGATTGAAGTGCCCACCGGAAATGTGTCCGAAGGCGTACGCTCCCGCCACGACGGTAAGTCCGAAGGCCAGCGACACTCCCAGGAATCCAACCCCCAGGGTGTTCGACTTGTCCGGGAAATTTGCGGCGAATAAAGCCGTACCCACGCCACCAAACACCAAGATGAATGTTCCGATGGCCTCGGCGCCCAGTTTGGTAGCCAGGGTTGGGGCGGGTTCCAGGTCATGTGGATGTGGAAGTGTGCTGGCTTTCGGGCTGACCATAGTGGTCCTTTCAAACTGAAGGGCTGAGTATCGCTTCGAGGGCAACCACGGAGGTGGAGGCCCCCGTGAGGGAACTTCCGGGGGCTTTCGTGGTTTCGAGTTGCCGGAGGTAGTGGCTGCGGCTACTGCTGGGGAGTGTCTTCCGCGGGACCAGCTTCTTCCTTTTCGCCGTCGATATGTGACACGAAGTCCGAGGCCGCACCCTGAACGAGGTCAACCTGGCTGGCGAACTTGCCGTCTGTCTTTTCGTCCACGAAATCGCCGACTTTTTCGATTCCGTCCTGGATGGCTTCTTCGTTGCCTGCGATAAGGTCCTGGGCCTTGCCCTGCAAATCTTCAAAAAGTCCCATGGGGTGTCTCTTTTCTCTGCCATTGCTCGTAAAGGGGCGGAGTTGCCCCAGCAGATAAGTCCGGTGAGGGCGGGATTCGTGACGCGCTCCGACCGTGATTTCGGACTCTCATCAAGCTTTGAATGTCCCGCAGGTCGGAGAGCACTGTCCTGCAACGCGGACAAACAGCCAGATGGCTCTCGGCGCGGTTCCGTTCCGAGGACCCGATGGTCTCCCTGGCGAGCTTCACGAGTAGCCGGCGTGCCTTGCCACATTTGTCTGACTCGGCAGCCCGCACATGCTGCTGCAGATAGGCGACGCGTAGTCCCTCCCGTGCCCGAATGAGCAACGAGGCAACCGCATTTGGACTTACTCCGAGCCTTGCGGCAACCTCCGCGTGGCGCATGTCCTGCAAGTCGATGCATTTCAGGACTGTTTGCCAACGCACCGGAAGGGACCGCAGCGCTTGCATCAGCATGGTGGACTCTTCCTTCACCGTGGATTGCTCCGCCTGCGGATGAATTGGTTCCAGAGCCCGGTCGTGCTCCAGAGCCTTGGCGCGACGGGCCAGCTGGTTTCGGCGATGGGCCATGCGGCGGGTAATGGTCAGGACGTAGGGCTTGAAGTGCTCCTGTGGTCCCGTCCCGACCGAGAGCGCCCGGAAGACCTCCAGAAAAGCTTCGGCGACAACGTCTTCGGCATCATTTCTATTGTCGGTTTCCTTGAAGGCCACGAATGCGACCGCTTTTCGATGTCGACCGTACAGTTCATCGAAGGCCGCGGGGTCTCCGTTACGAACAAGCTCCATGAGTTCCTTGTCATGGAGCGCCGCGTAGCGGGAGAGTACAGGCAGGACCTGTGCGAGCATGGCATTTCTTTCAGGATGGGGAAGGCAGTGGCCCAAAACTAGGGCTCGCGTGATTGAATTCACGGCAAACGCAGGAAAAACCGGAAAGTGCACCAGCGATGCAGGATTTCGATCTGGACGAGCGCGATCTGCGCTTGTTGCATGCCCTCCAGGTGAGACCAAGGGCTTCGTGGACGTCGCTTGCGCCCATCGTGGGTGCGGACGCGGTGACCCTGGCCCGGCGGTGGACCGCTTTGCAGCAGGACGGCCTGGCGTGGATGACGTCCTATATTGGGGCCGGTACGAGGTTCGTTGGCGCCATAGTCGAAGTGGACTGCAAACCAGCTGCCCTCCCCGCCATCGTCGATGACCTTGCCGGGATCCATGAGGTGATCAGCGTCGACCAGACAGCGGGTGGACGCGACCTTGTTATCACTGTGCTCTGCCGCAGTGATCCTGAACTCTCAGCGTTCCTTGTTGACCGGATCCCTGGGGTGCCAGGCATCCGGGGTACGCGCACGCATCGAGTCATCACTTTGGTTACAGATGCGCAGCGCTGGCGACTGCGTGCGTTGGGTGAGGAGGAGGTGAAAACCTTGGAACGGGCCGTTCCACTGATGAGTCCTGCGCCGTCTGCCTTACCCACAGCTGTGGAGGAAAAGCTGATCCGCATGCTGCTGGTCGATGGCCGGGCTTCGGTTGCAGACATCGCTCAGTGGTTGAACATTTCGCCTACCCGGGGAAAGAATGCCTTGTCGAACGTGTTGGGCCACCAGCGGGTGGTGGTAAGGCTGGAGGTTGCGCGGACCTTCACGCCTTGGCCCATCAGCGTTTGGTATTTCCTGCGTGTCCCAACCACCAAGGTTGAGTCTGTCGCGGTCAGCCTTGCCGGCCTGGACGAAGTGCGCTTGGTTGTTACCACCGGTGGTCTCTACTCGTTGGTTATGTCGGTGTGGCTGAGGCGGGTGGAAGACATGACCCGGTTGGAAAAGCAGCTGGGCCAACGGTTTCCCTACGTTGAGATTGTTGACCGATCCATTGTTCTTCGCACCCCCAAGCATGTGGGCAAGAGGCTCGCCCCTGACGGGAGACGGATCGTCTAGGGAATACGTTTGGGCTTTTCCGAAGATGCCTCAAGAGGCGCCCACGGATTGCCTACTGTCCTGCCCAACGACGCACCGTGCTGTTGATAAGGCCAACCAGGACGGCAGTCCACCAGCAGCCCTGGGACACCGCTGCAGCAATCATGATCCTCGCTCGCAGCCGCCGGCCCAGCCCTCCCAAACGTGTCTGGGGCGGAAGGGACATCAACTTATGCATGGCAGGACTGACGCCCAGGCCGTTCAGCATGAGCACCAGAACGCTCACAAGTTTGACGCACGTCGCCGGATTGCCAAGGTCGGGTTTGATGGTTGCCCCCGAAGCCAGCAGCAAAGCGATACCGCCCCAGATCAAAGGTCGTGCGACCGACTCGAGCTTGCCCGGTTCATGGAGTGCCACTTTGCCGAGAATCCAGAGGAGGCCGAGCCAATCAACCACCAGTATCGTGCCGAAAGCCAGCACCAGGGCCAGAACGTGAACTGCGAGACCGATGCGGTGAATTTCGGGACCAGCGTCCATGAATTGCCCAGTCGCTACCGAAGCCGACCATGCTGCAAAGCAGACCAACCCCAGCGGCAGCCTGCGAGTCCGCGGCAAGGAGTGCCGGCCGCTGGCTGTGGTCAACGGCCTTCGTCCCATGGAAGGACCGCGGAAATCGGCAAGCCTGATGGTGTTGGCTCCGTCCATCACAGAGGTGTTGAAGGAGTCATTCGAGTCGAGCATGTGGGGAGCTTTCGGTTCGCCTGCGGATGGCGAACGCCTGCGCCCACCTCCATACAAGTGGTCAAACAGCCATATCGTGACGTCGGAGCTACTCCGACAGTGCGGCAGTTTCCGCTCACGGGAGGTGAGTTCCCAACACTTTGCCCGAGCCAAAAAGCCGGGAGCTCACCCTCGGCGGGAACCAACTCGGCGGAACCCAAGAGGGCATAAGAAGGCTGGTGCAACCTGGAGAGTATCCGTAGGTGGTTGCACCAGCTGCTAGTACGACTTTCAGTAGTTAGTTGTGACACCTATCCATTGGCCGCTCCTAGTTCCCGGCTTCGATGATTTTTCCGGGCTTGTGAAGTCTGTGAAAACACCTCCAATTTTACGGCCGGGCCACGGAAAAAGCTCCGGAATTGGCGGCATTACCGGGAGTCTGCCGGGGGAGTGGAGCCCACCGTGGCACGATAGATCACGATGAAACTGCGCGCTGATCAGACCGGAAACCGTGGCCTCCCCATGCCCCTTTGGCTGCAGGGTGGTCTGGAAGCGGCGCAGGCAGCGTTCATTTCCGCCATCGTTGTGGTGTTGCCCTTGGTGGGGGTGTGGGCGACGGACGGATTCCAGAACCGCAACGTGGATGCCTTGGCCCGTTTGGCCGGCCAGGCATGGTTGCTGATCCATGGGGTTCCGCTGCATCTGGCCCAGGTAAATCTGGGCACTGCGGGCCAGCCGGGTTCCGGGTCTCTGTCCCTGATTCCCCTTGGCCTGACCCTCATTCCGTTCCTGCTCGCCTGGCGGGCGGGCCGTCGACTGGCACGTGCCTCCTACACGGACCAGTTGTGGCAGGCGTTCTTGGGCGCATGGCTTGTTTACGCAGCCTTCGGTGCTGCCACGGGTTTTGTGTGCCGGACCTCGGACGTGGTCATCAACCTGTGGTTGGCCATGTCCATTCCGCTCATCTCCTTCGGCCTGGGACTGGTGGTGGGTGCCCGCCGCGAGGCCGGTTCCTGGAGCCGCCTGATCGGCGTGGACGCCGTCAAATGGCTCGCCAAGACCAGCCAACATTCGCGCTGGGCCGGCTCGTACGTGGGCTCGGCGTTGAAGGCCGGATTCGTGGCAACCATGGCTGCCGTAGCGCTTGCCGCCGTGCTCCTCGCCGTGGATATCGTGTGGCATTGGACGGACATCATTGCCGTCTATGAAGGCTTGAAGGCGGGTGCCCTGGGCGGCGCGGTCCTCACCATCGCGCAGCTCGGTTTCCTGCCGAACCTCGTCATTTTCACCCTTGCGTGGTCCTCCGGCGCGGGCTTCTCACTCGGAGTCGGCTCCACCGCGGGACCCTTGGGAACCGCCGTCGGGCCGTTGCCTGCCGTCCCCATCTTCGGTGGGCTGCCCGCCGGACAGCTCGACCTCGGCGGCATGGCGCTCGCGCTGCCCGTGGTGGCGGGCGTCGTGGCCGGTTGGTGGTTCCTGCGCGAAGGCGAGAACCACTTTGACGAGTGGCTCTCCATCAAGATCAAGGCCCGCTGGTTCACGGCGGCGGTGTCCACGCTGTTCCTCGGTGCGTTTATTGGCGCCGTTGCGGGTCTGTTGAGTGCGGGCCTGGCGTGGATCGCCCGCGGTTCGGCCGGTATCGGCCGGCTCACAGACATAGGTCCCCACCCGTTGTGGACGGCGGTGTGGGTGGCCGCCGAGGTGGGTGTCGGCGTCGTTATCGGTTACGCAGTGGGGCCGTGGCTGGAACGTAGCCAGAAGCTCCGCGAGGCGAACCTGGACGAAAAAGCGTACGACGACGAGCACGCCTAAGCCTGTAGGCGGCCGCTTGGGTTGGGGTGCCTAGCGCAACGGCCCGGGCATCGAGTTTTCCAGGTCCGCGAGGCACTGCGATTTTGCCGTCTCAGTCAAAGCCGACCGTGCACAATCCTGGTACGTACTTACCTGCTTGAAGAAGAGCGAGGTGGTGAGGATCAGCAGGCACATGATCGCCGAAACCACCAAGCCGGAGATGGTTCCGAAGAGCACGATCTTGGAGTGCTTGTACTTCACGGCCCGGACAAGGACCACGATCCCCAATGCCACGCTGGCCACGGTGAGGATGGCGCTGAGCCACACGTAGTTCACGTTCAGGGAGAAGACGAAGAAGGATCCCAAGGCCGACAAAAGGAACGCACGGAACAGGACCTGCGTCCGCCCAAATGCGGACTTTTCCGCCTCGGCGCGGGACTTGGGACTCTGCCGGGGATCGACGTCGGGATTCATGTTTTCCAGCCTACGCGAGCCGCCCATAAGCTAGTGCAATGCGCATTGTTGTCCTCGTGTCCGGTACTGGTTCAAATCTGCAGGCTGTCATTGACGCCGTGAAGTCGGGTGAACTGGATGTGGAGATCGCCGCTGTTGGCGCCGACCGCCCGGATACCTATGGTGTGGAGCGCTCGGACGAGGCCGGCATCGAGACCTTCGTGGTCAACTTCAACTCCTTTGAAACCCGTGCCGAGTGGGATGCAGCCCTGCGGGACAAGGTGCTCTCCTACAGCCCGGACGTGGTGGTTTCCTCGGGGTTCATGCGCATCGTCAGTGCCGACTTCATTGATGCCTTCGGCGGCAAGTACGTCAATACCCACCCTGCTTTGCTGCCGTCGTTCCCCGGCGCCCACGGTGTTCGCGACGCCATGGCTTACGGCGTCAAGGTCACCGGCTGCACCGTCCACTGGGCCGACGCCGGCGTGGACACGGGGCCGATCATTGCCCAGGAAGCCGTGGTGATCGAGCCTGAGGACACCGAGGAAACCCTGCACGAGCGCATCAAGGTAGTGGAGCGTCGCCTGCTGGTCCAGACCCTGGCCAACCTCGCCGCTTCGCCCAACTAAGTCGCAGATCAGGTCGTTCCCAGCGCTGGGAACGACCCGAAGTGCTACTCAGTTTGCGTTCCGCGGCCCAGGCCTGTGGATAACGGCCCGCGCACCCGCTGATTTTGTCAGCATGGGGCATGAAGTATCCCGGCCCCCTCCCAGAATCCCTGTCGTCAGCCTCCTTTACTTTGCAGCAAGCCCTCGACGCCGGTGCATCACGACGGCGGCTGCGTCACCCGAGCCTGGTCGCACCAAGCCGCGGAATCCGAACCGTTGCCGGTGAGATCCCAACGAGCTTCGCCGATGACGCGCGGCCTCTGACTCACGTAACTGCATTCTCCGCTGCGTCCCACGCCACGGCCTTCCTGCTGTGGGAGTTTCCGGGGTTTCTACCAGGAAGCAACTTGCCTGGGATTCACATCTCCCGGCCAGAGGGGTTTGCCATTCCGCGTCGACGAGGCGTGGTGGGCCACCGGGGTCAGTTCTTCGAAGACGAGATCACCACACTGAATGGCCTGTACATCACGAGCCGTGCCCGCACTTGGCTCGACTGTGCCCGGAAGATGGACATCGACGAGATCACCGTCGTGGCCGATCATCTGATCCGCATTCCGCGGCCGGAGTTCGAGGGGCGCACGGAACCGTACTGCACTCTGGCCGACCTTGACGACATGCTGGACCGGCACTGGGGGACACCCGGAATCCGCAAAGCCCGCCTTGCTTTGGAGCAGGCCCGCGTCGGCGCCGACTCCGCGCCGGAAACCCGACTGAGGCTGGCACTGGGCCGGGCTGGGCTGCCCACAGCGGGCGTCAACGTGCGCACGGAACTGGGTCCCGGCGTCGTACGCCAACCAGACCTGAGTTACCGCGACTGGCAGGTCGCAGTCGACTACGAGGGTGAGGGGCACTCGGACCGCGAACAGATCGCCCGGGACATCGCGAAGGAAGAGGACTTCAGCCGTGCTGGATGGACCTTGGTGAGGATTTCCAAGCGCCATATGTCCACCGACGCAACAACCGCCGTGCGAAAAGTGCGGCGCGCGCTCGAAGAACACGGCTGGACCCCCCTCTGAGTCGCAGTTCAGGTCGTTCCCAGCGCTGGGAACGACCTGAACTGCGACCCAGTTGGGTAAGCCGGCTACGAGAGGACGCGTTGCTTTGTTTCCGGGGCGAAGAACGCCATCCACAGCACGGAGATCAGCACGAGCCCGCCCGCCAAGGCGAAGGATGTTGCCAACCCGAATTCCGGCCAGAAGAACGAGGCAAACACCAGCGGCCCGAAGCCAGCACCGATGCGGGAGAACGTCGAAGCCCAGCCAAACCCCGAGCCCCGGAGCTCGGTCGGGTACAGCTCGGACACGTAGGCGTAGAGGACCGGGATGGCCACCTGGACCACGAAGCCGAACACGAGCAGCCAGATCACGGCGGCCGAGGGAATGTCCACCACGAACGCCACGATCACCAGGGTCACCGCAGACAACGGGCCAGTGATGGCCAGGATCCACTTGCGGCCAACGCGCTCCACCAACAGGGCGGCGACAACAACACCCAAAAGCCCGACGGCGGCCATGCCGGCTGTGGTGACAAAGGCCTTGTACTCCTCGAACCCGGCGCCGATGAGAATCCGTGGCATCCACGTCAGCGACAGGTAATAGACCAGGAGCACAGAGAAGAAGAGAGCCCACGCAGCCGTGGTGATCTTCCAGTTGAACGTCCAGATCCTGCGGAGCTGACCCCATGCACTTCCGGCGGAGAGCCGCGGAGCGTCCTGCGGTTCGGGCAAGCTGTAAGCGCGGGCAGGAGCTCCGGTTGCTTCAACCAACCCGTCAATCACGGCGGCTGCCTCCACGCGTCGGCCTTTCCGGATCAGGAACAGCGGGGACTCCGGAACCGAACGGCGAACCCAAAACACCAGGAGCGCGGGGATCACCATCACGAGCATCGTGAGGCGCCAATCCCCGTACAAAGCAACCAGTCCGGCCGACACAAACCCACAGAGAGCGGCGCCCACTGGCCACCAACCATCCATGGCTGTGAGCACCTTGCCGCGTTGCTTCCGGGGCGTGAATTCACCAACCAACGCGTAATCCACGGGAATGCAGCCGCCCAGGCCGAACCCTGCCATGAACCGGAAAATGCAGAACCACACGATGTCCGGAGCCAACGCACCCAGCACCGTGAAGAGGCTGAAGATCAGGAGTGTCGCGGTGAACGCCTTTTTTCGGCCGATGGTGTCCGCAATGGTTCCCCAGGCGAACGCACCCACGGCCATGCCAATCAGGTTGGAGGTGCCGATCCACGCAGCATCGGCAGGCTGGAGAGACCAATGCTTGGACAGCAATGGAATGAGGATGCCGTTGAGCGTCACATCCCACGCGTCGAACATGAAGCCGAGGCCACCGATCAGGAAGATCTTGCCTTGGACCTTCCACCGCCACGGCAGTTCCTGCACCACTTGTTCGCCGCTGGGCACGGTTGTGTATGTATTCATCAAGGCCTCCTACCTGCAACTCTAGGCGCTCGGCCTGACACTGTTACTTCTGGCTTTCGATGGCCCTCCGCAGAAATCCGCCCGCTTCCTCCAGCGCACCCTTGGCGGCCGCCGGATCGAGGCCGGTCAGCACCACCAGAATCGCTGCCTTCACCGAACCACCAACCGAGTCCAGCGCCGCAGCCGCCTCGCCAGCGGACACACCCGTTGCATGCTGCACAGTCCGTTGCGACCGCGCCTGCAGCTTCTCGTTCGTTGCGCGCAGGTCCACCATCAGGTTCCCGTAGGTCTTGCCAAGCTTCACCATCACGAGCGTGCTGATCATGTTGAGGACAAGTTTCTGCGCGGTCCCGGAGTTAAGCCGCGTGGAACCGGCGATGAACTCCGGACCCACCACCACCTCGATCGCCACGTTCGCCAAATGACTCACGGCCGAGCCCTTGTTGCACGCCAACGACGCCGTAAACGCACCCTTCTTCCGGGCCTCCTCCAGCGCGCCGATCACATACGGCGTCCTCCCGGACGCGGTGATACCCACGACGGCGTCCGCTTCCGTCACGTTGATATCGTGCAGGTCCCGCGCGCCCGCGGTCGCGTTGTCCTCGGCATACTCCACAGGCTTCTGGATGGCTTGAGTGCCGCCGGCGATCAGCCCGACGACGAGTCCCGGCGGGGTGCCGAACGTTGGCGGGCACTCGCTTGCGTCGAGCACACCCAGCCGTCCTGCCGTGCCGGCGCCCACATACAAAAGGCGACCGCCGCGCTGCAGCCGCTCCGCAACGGCGTCGACCGTTTGGACAATCGCCGCACTCGCCTTTGCGACGGCCGCGTGCACGCCCGCGCTGTGGGAGAGCATGGCCTCCACTAGTTCGTCGGTGCCCAGGATGTCCAGGTCCTTGAGGTTCTCTGCGGCGGCTTCGGTCTGCAGGCCGGCGAGTTCCGTGCGGAGATCGGCAAGCTTGTCAGCGTCAGTCGGGCCAGTTTGTTCCGTCACGGTGGATGTACCTTTCCTGGAGGAGCCCGCGGCGCGTCGCAGCGAGGGCGGCACCGTCCAGGCCGTCGCCGAGCGGGGCCACCATCTCAATCCCAGCCGAAGCGAGGGACTTCTGCAAGAGTCCGGAGAAGAACCCAGAGGCGGCCACTCCGCCCAGTACGGCCACCCGCTGTTTGGCGTTCGGATCACCGCTTGCCGCGCGCTCCACGGTGCCGGTCAGGATGCGGCAGGCGTCGTCCACAATCTCACGTGCGACGGCGTCACCCGCCTCCGCGGCGTGCAGAACCAGCGGTGCGAAACGAGCCATGGCACGGTAAGGGTTCTCTTGTTCGGCGAGCCAACCCGGGAGGTGCTGGGGCGACTCGACCAGGGCGCCTGCCGCAGCCGAGAGCGACGTGGCGGGGCCGCCGTCGTGCGCCAGCAGAACTGCTTGAAGACCCTGCTGGCCGATCCAGCGGCCGCTGCCGTGATCCCCAAGGTAAGGACCCCAGCCGTCGGCACGGTGCAGGACTCCGCCCTCATCGAAGCGGAAGGCCACAGCACCCGTACCTACGATCAGGCTGATCCCAGGTGCGCCCTGGAGTGCCCCGAGGTGGGCGGCGGTCGCGTCGGAGAGGACAGCTGCGGGGACGCTGAAGTGCTGGGACAACATGGTTGCGAGTTCGCGGGACTTTTCGGCGGAAGCCTCGACGCCGGCAACTGCCGCCCCGACTCCGGTCAGGGTGCTCACGGGCAGGCCGGGTGGGAGCATCGCCGTGGTCTCGAGGAGGAGATCGAACGCCAGCGTCGGCCCGTTGTCGATGTGGACGCCCGGGAAGCCGTGCCGGTCCGCAGCGCCGAGTAACGCAGCACCACTCCGCAGTTCCACGCGGCAGCGGCTCTTCCCAACATCGGCAACAAGAACGACGTCCGTGGCATCCATGGCTCAACCCTATGTTGCAGGACGCAAAACCAGCCATGCAGCGAAACACGATAAACTGCCCATATCCCCACCGACCCGCGATATCTACGCGAACTAAGACGGAGACTTTTGTGAGCTTGACGCAGCTTGACCGTGTTCCCATCCGCCGTGCACTGATCTCGGTTTACGACAAGACGGGACTGGAGGAGCTCGCGAAGGGCCTGCACGCAGCCGGCGTCGCCATTGTTTCCACCGGCTCCACCGCCAAGAAGATCGCCGCTGCAGGCATCCCGGTCAAGGAAGTCGAAGAAGTTACCGGCTCCCCGGAAATGCTCGATGGCCGCGTCAAGACCTTGCACCCTCGCGTGCACGGCGGCATCCTTGCCGACCGCCGCGTGGAAGCACACATGGAAACCCTGGCCGGCATGGAGATCGAAACCTTCGACCTCGTGGTGGTGAACCTCTACCCGTTCGTCGAGACCGTGAAGTCCGGCGCAGCGCAGGACGACGTTGTTGAGCAGATCGACATCGGAGGCCCGGCCATGGTCCGCTCGGCCGCGAAGAACCACGCCGCCGTCGCCATCGTTACGGACCCCAACTTCTACGGCGCAGTGGTTGACGCCGCAGCACATGGCGGCTTCGACCTGAACACCCGCCGCCGCCTGGCTGCCAAGGCTTTCGCGCACACGGCCAGCTACGACAACGCTGTAGCTTCCTGGACTGCCAGCCAGTTCCTGGACGAAGACGGCGACGGCGTCATCGACTGGCCTGCCTACGCCGGCCTGGCCCTGGAGCGTTCCGAGGTTCTCCGCTACGGCGAAAACCCGCACCAGCAGGCTGCCCTCTACGTGGACAAGGCTGCTCCGGCAGGCATCGCCCAGGCTGACCAGCTGCACGGCAAGGCCATGAGCTACAACAACTTCGTCGACGCCGATGCCGCCCTCCGCGCAGCTTTCGACTTCGCCGAGCCCGCCGTCGCGATCATCAAGCACGCCAACCCGTGCGGTGTTGCAGTCGGTTCCGCCGACGCAGCCGACCCGATCGCAGACGCCCACGCCAAGGCCCATGCCTGCGATCCCGTCTCCGCGTTCGGTGGCGTCATCGCTGCGAACCGCACGGTCACCGCCGGCATGGCCCGCACCGTGGCCGACATCTTCACCGAGGTTGTCATCGCACCGGACTTCGAGCCGGAAGCGGTGGAGATCCTGTCCAAGAAGAAGAACATCCGCGTCCTCGCACTGCCGGAGGGCTACGGCCGCTACGCATCCGAGATGCGCCAGGTGTCCGGTGGTGTCCTGGTCCAGATGAGCGACAAGGTGGACGCCGACGGCGACAACCCCGCCAACTGGACCCTCGCCGCTGGTGACGCCGCCGACGAGAAGACCCTGGCGGACCTCGCGTTCGCCTGGACCGCTTGTCGCGCAGCCAAGTCCAACGCCATCCTCCTCGCCGACGACGGTGCCGCAGTTGGCATCGGCATGGGCCAGGTCAACCGCCTCGACTCCTGCAAGCTGGCCGTCGAGCGCGCCAACACGCTGGGTCTCCAGGTGGAGTCCGACGTCGATGGCGCCGGCGGCGCGTCCAACGCCAGCGGTGCCAACGCGCCTGAGCGCGCACGCGGTGCCGTGGCAGCATCGGACGCGTTCTTCCCGTTCGCTGACGGACTGCAGATCCTGATCGACGCCGGTGTCCGCGCCGTGGTGCAGCCCGGTGGCTCGGTCCGCGATGAGGAAGTCATTGCCGCAGCGAACGCCGCTGGCATCACGATGTACTTCACGGGCGCACGCCACTTCTTCCACTAAGAACGCGGCGCCCAAGGCGCGAAGCACCCCAACGCAACGGCGGCCGCCCCTCACAGGGGACGGCCGCCGTCGTAATTAGGTGTGTCTATTTAACAGGGACTTGCTACAAAAGAAGCCGTTACGAAGCCGCAGCGGTGGTGTAGGTGGACTGGATGACGGAGCCCCAGTACGGGCCGTACATGGTGGTGGAGTTGCTGCCGTAGCCGTAGGAGTTCACCGAGTTCTGGTAGCCGCTGGAGCTGTTGCCGATGAACCACGGACCGCCCGAGGAACCGCCGGTCATGTTGCAGGGGATGCCCTGGGTGTTGAACTGCGGGTTGTAGGGATCGTTGGTGGCGGTGCCGGAGCAGCTCTTGAGTGATTCGCCGTTGAACGGAGGAGCAGCCGGGTAGCCGAAGGACTTGTAGCTCAGGCCGCGGGCAGCGTTGAACTGGACGCCCGAGGAGCCAACAACGTCAGCGAGCTTTTGGCCGTTGAGTGTGTTGACCACGGCGAAGGCGGTGTCGTACTGCATGTTGCCGCTGGAGGCCCACTGGGTGGGGGAGTACAGCGCCTTTGCCGTCCACTTCCCGTAAGGTGCGGAGCCGTTGAGGTAGGCCGGGACAAACACGAAGTTGGTGGCGTACGCGCCCGGGCCTTCGTTGACGCAGTGCCCTGCGGTGGACACCGTGCTCTTGTTGGCGGCGGTGACGGAGTTGCCGGAGCAGACGTAGTTGGAGCCGCCGAGCGTGAAGAAGATCTTGCCGATGTGCTTGACCGGCGATTCGCTCTGGTTGACCTTCAGGTTGATGGCCTTGGAGCCGGTGGAGGCCTGCTGGCCTTCGATGCTGGTGACGGCGCCCGGGGCTTCGGTGACCGGGGCTTTGCCGAGGTTGCGCAAACCGGTGCGCTGCAGTGCCTTGGTGGCGAGGACGTCGCCGTTCTTGGCGTTCTTCATGCGTTCCGGGGTCCAGTAGTCTGCGGCGCCGGCGTCCTGCGTCACATGGCTGCTGACCGCAGCACCGCTTGAGTCGATGTCCTTGACGGGGGCCGCGTTTGCACTGGTGGTGCCAACCAGCGCAAGGATCGCGGCAGCGGACAGACTCAGCAGGCTTGTGGCCAGGGTCTTGGTTTTTGTCACGTTGTTCCTACCTAATCGAGGGAGTGAGGCGGCCAGTGATGGCGACCGCCGACTGACGGAATCGAAGCTACCCGCCGTATGACAAGTTTGTAAAGAGATGTTTCAGAGTTTGTGATATTTTGCTGTCAGTTTCTTGATGGGTCCCGGGAAAGGAGTACGACGGCGTTGCGGCACCTCCGGCGGTCAGGCCGCCGTCGGGCTTTTGGGCGCCCGGGAGGCGTGTGCGAAGTGGCTGTGAAAGCGGTAACGCAAGGCGTGATCCCGGACACGAAGAGCCCTCAAATCGGCGTGCTCGGGTAAGTTAGAGATGTTGAAATCTGCAGACTTTCAGGGAGAACCCCGCCAATGGCCAAGATTATCTATACCCACACAGACGAAGCGCCGATGCTGGCAACCTACTCGTTCCTGCCGGTTGTGGAAGCGTACGCCTCGACCGCAGGTGTGGAGGTCGAAACCCGCGACATTTCGCTGGCCGGCCGCATCATCGCCGTGTTCGGCGATTTCCTGACTGAAGACCAGCGCACGGGCAACGCCCTGGCTGAACTCGGCGAACTGGCAAAGCAGCCGGAAGCCAACATCATCAAGCTGCCCAACATCAGCGCCTCCGTTCCGCAGCTCAAGGCCGCCATCGCCGAGCTCCAGGCCCAGGGCTACGCCCTCCCGGACTACCCGGACAACCCCTCCTCGGACACCGAGACGGACATCCGCTCGCGCTACGACAAGATCAAGGGCTCCGCTGTGAACCCGGTGCTGCGTGAAGGCAACTCGGACCGCCGCGCACCCCTGTCCGTAAAGAACTACGCCCGCCAGAACCCGCACTCCATGGGTGCCTGGACCGCGGACTCCAAGACCAACGTTGCCACCATGGGCCAGAACGACTTCCGCTCCAACGAGAAGTCCGTCGTCATCGAAGCCGATGACGCCCTGAGCATCCAGCTGGTCCGCGAAGACGGCACGGTCAAGGTCCTCAAGAAGGACTTCCCCGTGCTTGCCGGCGAGGTGGTGGACGGCACGGTCCTGCGCGCCGCTGCCCTGGACGAGTTCCTCGCAGCACAGGTTGCCCGCGCCAAGGAAGAGGGCATCCTCTTCTCCGCACACCTGAAGGCCACCATGATGAAGGTCTCGGACCCCATCATCTTCGGCCACGTGGTTAAGGCCTACTTCTCCGAGCTCTTCGACACCTACGGCAAGCAGCTCGCTGCAGCCGGCATCAGCCCGAACAACGGCCTCGCCGCGATCCTCAACGGCTTGGAAGACCTGCCGGAGGACGTCCGCGAAGGCGTCAAGGCCGCCATCACCAAGGGCCTCGAAGACGGTCCCGCACTGGCCATGGTCGACTCGGACAAGGGCATCACCAGCCTGCACGTTCCCTCGGACATCATCGTGGACGCCTCCATGCCCGCCATGATCCGTACCTCCGGCCACATGTGGGGCCCGGACGGCAAGGAAGCCGACACCCTGGCAGTCCTCCCGGACAGCTCCTACGCCGGTGTGTACCAGGTTGTCATCGACGATTGCCGTGCCAACGGTGCCTTCGATCCCACCACCATGGGCACCGTTCCCAACGTCGGCCTCATGGCACAGGCGGCTGAAGAATACGGCAGCCACGACAAGACGTTCGAGATCGAAGCTGCCGGCACCGTCCAGCTCGTGAACCGCGCAGGCACCGTCCTGATCGAACACCAGGTTTCCCCGGGCGACATCTGGCGTGCATGCCAGACCAAGGATGTCCCGATCCGCGACTGGGTCAAGCTGGCTGTTACCCGCGCCCGCGCCTCCCAGACCCCGGCCGTCTTCTGGCTGGACAAGGGTCGCGCCCACGACGCCAACCTGATCGCCAAGGTCAACGAATACCTCAAGGACCACGACACCGACGGCCTGCAGATCGAGATCCTTTCCCCGGTCGAGGCCACGGCCTTCACCCTGGAGCGCATCCGCAAGGGCCAGGACACCATCTCCGTCACGGGCAACGTGCTCCGCGACTACCTGACGGACCTGTTCCCCATCCTTGAGCTCGGCACCAGCGCCAAGATGCTCTCGATCGTTCCGCTCATCAACGGTGGCGGCCTGTTCGAGACCGGCGCCGGTGGATCCGCTCCCAAGCACGTCCAGCAGTTGGTCAAGGAAAACCACCTGCGCTGGGACAGCCTGGGTGAATTCCTCGCCCTGGCCGTCAGCTTTGAGCACCTTGCCACCACCACTGGCAACGCCCGCGCCCAGGTCCTGGCGGACACGCTGGACCGCGCCACGGGTACGTTCCTGCTGGAAAACAAGTCCCCGCGCCGCAGCGTTGGCGAGCTGGACAACCGTGGAAGCCACTTCTACCTGGCCATGTACTGGGCCCAGGAACTGGCCAAGCAGACCTCCGACGCGGAACTGGCTTCTGCCTTCGCTTCGATCGCCGATGCACTGACCTCCAACGAAGAGGCAATCGTCGGTGAGCTTGCCGCAGTGCAGGGTCCCGCCGTCGAGCTGGGCGGTTACTACCGTCCGGACGCCGCCAAGGCCGCTGAGATCATGCGCCCGTCGGCCACGTTCAACAAGGTCCTCGCGACGCTGAAGTAAATTGCCAACTGACTCGCAGTTGTTGTTGTTTGAGAGCTTCGAACACCAACAACTGCGAGTCAGTTGCGTTTAACGGTCCGCCGCGAACCGCGCAGGGGCCGTGCCGCCGTCGACGATGTCCTTCAGCACCCGTCCAATAGCCGGAGTGAACTTGAAACCGTGCCCCGAGAAGCCGGCACCCACCACCAGCGGCCCGAAACTGTCCAGGACGAAGTCCTCGTTGGGCGTGGTGGTGTAGGTGCAGCTGATGGGAACCGCGGTGGAAGGGTCGACGCCGGGAAGCCACTCTTCGGCGTACCTCACCAGGGCTTCGAGCTGCTGGGGGATGGGCTGGAAGGTGCGCTCGTCCGGGTCCATGACGGGCCCGACGCCATGCCAGCCGGCCTTGACGCCTTCGCCGGGGGTGAGCATGCCGTAGACGGGGCTGAACCAGTACTCGTAGAGCTCGTTGTTGGGGTCGGGGTCCGGGTTGTGGTTGAAGCTGGGCCACACCAGCGTGTTGTCTGTCGGTGTGAAGTGGGCTGGTTGCTCCTGCGTGACCACCAAGGCCGGGAGCTTGGCGAGCCCGTCCAGGACCTTCGTGGTCCAGGCACCCGCTGTGACTACTACGCGCTTGGCCGTGTACTCGGTTTCGTCCGTCACCACCACCACTGACTCGGCGCCGTCGACGCCGATGTCCCGGACCGGCGTCGAGTACTTGAAAACGGCGCCGCGGGACTCCGCCGAGGTGCGGAGCGCAACCAGCGCGTCAGCGGCGCGGATCCGGCCGGAGCCTGGGACGAAGAGAACATCGGTGGCGAAGTTCATGCCTTGCCAGCGGTCTGCGGCTTCTGAAGCGGAAATGAAGTAGCTCTCCACGCCGCGCTCCTCATGGGCAGCGCGAATCCCTTCCAGCTTGGGCGTGTTGCCGTGGTTGGCCAGGCCCACGAGGTCCAGCAGGGGAGCGCCGTGTTCGGCGGCGAGCTCGTCCCACAGGATTTTGGATTCATCAAGGAGGTCCAGGTAGTCGGCCTCGGCGTAGGCGGTGTTGAAGTTGCGGGTTGCGCCGTGGGAAGCGCCAATGTGGTGTCCGGCCTCGAACCGTTCCAGGAGCACCACGGATTTGCCGCTGCGGGCCAGTTGCCACGCGGCAGCCGATCCCATCGCTCCGCCGCCAACAACCACCACGTCAACCTGCATACCCGCTCCATCCACAAAGTCCGCGGCCCGCATGTCCGGGCCACCTCCCATTCTGCCCCCACTCACCCAAGTAGGTCGCAGTTCGCGTCGTTTCCAGCGCTGGGAACGACCTGATCTGCGACCTACTTGGGGAAGTTACGCGGCCAGGCGGCGGCGGACCCACGCGGAGAACTGGTCCACCACGATGATCAGCACCAGCACGATCAGGATGTGCGTGAGCATCGAGTCGAACTGGAAGGACTTGATGGACTGGTTGATCAGCAAGCCGATGCCGCCAGCGCCCACCAGGCCAAGGACCAGCGAAGACCGAACATTGACGTCGAAGCGGTAGAGCAGCAGGCCCACGAATTGCGGGACCACCATGGGCAGCGTGGCATTGGCAACCTGCTGAACGCGGTTGGCGCCGGCGGTGCGGAGGGCCTCCTGCGGCCCCGCGTCGATCTCCTCCATCGACTCCGCCCACAACTTGCCCATGACGCCCGTGTTATGGCAGATCAGCGCGAGGACGCCGGCGAACGGGCCCAGCCCCACCGCCGTGACGAAGATCAGCGCGAACACGATGTCCGGCACGGCACGGAAGAAGGACAACACAGCTCGCGCAGCTTGGTACACCAGCCGGTGCGGACTCGTGTTCTCGGCGGCCAAGGCAGCGAGGAGCAGCGCGAACGGCACGGACAACGTGGTGCCCAGCAAACCGATCCAGAGGGTCACGAGCGTGGCTTCCAGACCCGGCCGAATCGTGCGATCCCAGCTCAGGTCCGGCGGGAACGCGTCGGCAACGAACGCAGCCATGCCCTTCCAACCGTCCACCAGGAGTTGGGGTTTGAAGTCCGTCCCCTCGAAGGCCACAGCGTGGAGTCCGACGACGGCGGCAACCACTGCCGCCGTCGTGATCCATCGCAGCGGCTTCTTCGGGCGGACCAGTGCCACGCGGGTTTTGCTTGACGTGTCGCGTCGCAGGACGGCGGGTTTCAAGGTCTGCGGAGTCATGCGGCAACAGTCCTGTCTGCGGTGTCCCTGTCCGGGGCGTAGAGCGTGTCGAGGTGTTTGGCAGTTACCTCGGAGGAGGGAAGATCGAACGTGATGGAACCCTGCAGCAACCCGATGGAACGGTCTGCGTAACGCAGTGCCAGATCCGGCTGGTGCAGGACTGCCGCCACAGCGAGGCCCTCCGAGTGCGCGAGTTCACGGAGCAACGCCATCACCTGCTCGGCGGCGTGCGGGTCCAGTGCGGATACGGGCTCGTCGGCGAGTACGACGTCGGCGCGCTGGCAAAGCGCCCGGGCTACGGCCACGCGCTGCTGCTGTCCGCCGGAAAGACGGCCGACGCGGTCGAAGGCGCGGTCAGCGAGTCCTACGCGGTCCAGGCAGTCGAGGGCTTCCTGCTGGACCTCGGCCGGGAACAGCGCCGGTGTGAGGGAGCGGATGGTCGGGATGCGGGAGAGCGCACCGGCGCAGACGTTGTCCAGCGCCGTGCGGCGGGGGACCAAGTGGATTTTCTGGAAGATCATGGCCATCCGTTGCCTCGTCTGGTGCAGTTCACGGCCCTGCAAGCCGTCCAACGCTGAACCGGCAATGCTGATGTTCCCTGAGTCTGGTTCGGTGATGCCCATGACGCAACGCAAAGTGGTGGACTTGCCGGAACCGTTGGCACCGAGGAAGGCGACGAGTTCTCCGGCAGCAACCGAGAAGTCCACCCCGTCCAGCACCGTGCGGCCGTTGAACGACTTGCGCAAACCTCGAACGGATAGGAGCGGTGCCACTAGAGATCCTTTTCGGTGAGGTTCATGGTCCTGGCGAGGTCGAACAGCGGGGTGTAGTCGTCCTTGGTGACTTCGAGCAGCGGGCCTGGAGGGGTGACGTCCAGGAACTCGCCCACCTTGGCAACATCCGCGGGATCCAGTGAAAGGAAGGCTTGCTTGACGGCCTTCTTGAACGCGGGATCTGCGTCTCCGCGGACCGTGATGGGATCGTTCGGGATGGCCTCGGAGGTCCACACCTGGTGGAAGTCGTCCTTCTTGAACGTTCCCGCTGCGATGGCGGTGGCCAGGGTCTGGGAGTTGATCTCGGCAGCGTCCACCTTGCCGTTGGTCAGGGCAAGGAGGGCCTCGGGGTGCCCGCCGGTGTAGTCCATCTTGAGGTCGGCGTCCGCGATGCCTGCTTCGCGCAGACCAAAGCGGGGGAGCACGTCACCCGACGTGGAACCCACGCTGCCCAGTGCCAGTGACTTGCCCTTGAGATCGCCGATTGCCTGGATGGGGCTGTCCTTCGGAACCCAAATTCCAGCCGTGTAGGTGCTGAGTTCCTTTTCCGCCGTGCCGAACGAGACCACGGGTTCCGCGACGGCCTTGGAGTCGGCGAAAACGTAGCCGAGCGGACCGAACTGCCCCAGGTCCAGCTTGCCGTTGCGCATGGCCAGGACCTCGGCCGCGTAGTCCTCCACCACCTGCACGGAGACAGGGCACTCGAGCTTCTTGGACAGGGCGTTGGCCAGGACGTCGTAGGCAGGCTTGAGCTTGGCAGGGTCCTCATAGGGCTCGATGCCGAACGTAATCTCGCCATTGGGGCAAGTGGCTGACGCTAGTGGGGATGAAGCTGACTCGGCCGATCCGCCACACGCGGTCAGTGCGAGGGCGGCGGCAAGAGCCAGGGCGGAGCCGGTGAAGAGCGTGGTTTTCATGGGAATCCTTGGATGCGAAGGGGGAGGGATTTAGGTCAAGCGGGAAACGTTGCGGTGGGCGAGCCCGAAGGACAGGGTCATGCCCACGCCCGAGGTCACGGACACCACCGTGACGCCGGGCTGGATGTCCCTGACCAAAATGGGGGCGACATCCGAGGACGCGTAGACGCCCTGCCAGCGCTGGATGATCTCCAGCGGCAGGCCGATCCTCGCCTCGATGTCGTTGTTGAGGGCAGCAGTCACCGATTCGTCCAGGAAGGGGTCGGCTGTGAGGTGGTAGTGATGCGAATCGCCCAGGATCACTGAGCCATCCGGGCGTTGGGTGAACATGACGTTGGCCCCGATGTCCAACAGTCCAGGCTGGGTCGCCTGGACCTCGTCGCGGAGCGCCGCTGCTGCCGGCATGTCCGTGAACGCGGGGTAGCGCAGCATGGAGGTTGCCGTCAGTACCGCCGGGTTGAGTTCGAGCCCGGCCGGCTTGGCGGCCAAGGACATCTGAAGGGCGCACCGCTGGATCCTGTGCTCGGCGGCGAGGTCAGGGAACAGGTAATCGACGTCGTGCCCGACGCACACGAACACCTGCTTTGCCCTGAAGTCACCACGGGAGGTGTGCACCGTGGTTGCCTCGGCTTGCGGGTTGAAGCCAAGCGCGGAAGTGTTCCAGTGAAGTTCGACGCCGGGCTGCCGGCTCAGCCATTCGGCCAACCGTGCGACGGTGGTGCGGGGGTCGACGCGGAGGTCGTCCCGGAGGAAGGCGCCGCCCACGAGTCCCGGCCAGGCGCCGCCGTCGGACGTGGAGCCGCCGGTGACGGGCACGCCTTGGCGGGCGCCGCCGTCGCACGCTTCTTTCGCAGACGCATGTCCGGCACCCAAGCGGGCCCGGGTCTCCTCGGGAGTGAGCAGTTCCACCTGCCCCGGTTCCCGCGCAGACGAGAGTTCGCGGAGCACCTCCAACTCGGCCTGGGTGCGGGCAAGCACCACCGCGCCGGATTCGACGGCCCAGAAGCCCGCCCGTTCAGCGAACTCGAGCCAATACTTCCGCGAGGTCTGCGCGAGTTCGTACAGCTCGCCGGACTGGGCGGTGATGCAGCAATGCCCGAAGTTCCGGACGGAGGCGCCTGCCGCGCGGTGGTCACGATCGATGATGGTCACGGTCAGGCCGTTGGCGACGGCGTGTGCCGCGTGTGCCAGGCCGACGATGCCTGCGCCGACGATCAGGACATCGGCGGGCTGGCTGGGGTTGTTGGAGGAAGGGCTTGGGATGTTCACACCAACGACTCTGGCCGCCCGTCGAGGGGTAAATCAAGCCAGATCGGCACTTGTATATACAAGTTAATCTGAATTTAATATCTGTTCACCCGAGTTCACTCTGAATTCATCTGGATAACCCCAAAACCAGCGATCTGGACCGGGTCAACTTGTATGATCAACTGGTGACCGCACAACAGAACTCACCCCTTCACGTCCGTCTCAGCGAGGAATTCATGCGACGGATCACGGACGGCGATTGGCCCCCGGGCTTCCAACTGCCCAGCGAGGCGGAACTGTGCCGTGAGTTCGGAACGTCCCGTGGGCCAATCCGCCAGGCGCTCGCCTTCCTGCGTGCCGAAGGTGCTGTGACGGGTGGGCGCGGGCGGCCGCCGATGGTCCGCTCGTCGGTGCCGTCCCAGTCGTTCTCCACGTTCAACTCGTTCACGGAATGGGCGTCCGGTATCGGCAAAACCCCCGGCCAGCGGACACTCGAAGTGGCCCGTCGCGAGGCCAGCCCGGAAGCCGCCGAGGCCCTGAACCTGGTGCCGGGAACCACCGTGGTGGAGGTCCTGCGTGTCCGCTATCTCGATCAGGTCCCGGCCATGATCGAACGGACCACGTTCATCCTGGAAGTGGGCAGGAAGCTTTTCGACTTCGATACCGATTCCGGCTCCATCTTCGCGTTCCTCAAGGAACAGGGCGTGGACCTGCACAGTGCCCGGCACACTATTGACGCCGTGGCTGCGAACGACGAGGACGCCGAACTGCTGGAACAGTCCGAAGGCATTCCGTTGTTGCGCGAACGCCGCATCACCCGGTCCGCCGACGGTCAGCCCCTGGAGTACTCCGAGGACCGCTACCTCCCGGCGCTCACCAACTTCACCATCGACAACACTGTGGAGCGCAGGGCTGCCCTGGTCCGCATCCACACAGACTCTCAAGCCACCTGAAGGAGCTACCCATGATCGAGCTAGTTGCCTGCGATATGGCAGGTACCACCATCGACGAACACGGCGACGTCTACGTTGCCCTGGCTCGCTGCGTCGAGGAAACCGGCGTCGAAACCACACCCGAAGCCGTCCAGGAGTGGATGGGCGCGGACAAGGTGGAGGCCATCACCGCGCTGATCCAGGCGGGCGGGGGCGTAGCTTCTCCCGGAATCGTGGCGGCTGCCTTCTCGCGCTTCAAGGAACTCCTGGGCGAGTTCTACGCCGCCAACCCGCCGGTCGCCTTGGACGGAGTGGAAGAGGCGTTCCGCACGCTGCGCGGCCAGGGCGTCAAAGTAGCGCTGACCACGGGCTTCTCCCGCGATGTTGCCGAGCCCCTGCTGGCCAGCCTCGGCTGGAGTGTTGCTGCTCCAGGCGTCGAGGCGGGCGACCCCGGCAAGGTGCTGGACGCCGTCGTATGTTCAGACGAAGTAGCCGCGGGTCGCCCGGCCCCGCACATGATCCACCGTGCCATGGATCGGACCGGCGTCCAGGACGTCCGGGCCGTGATCGCGGCGGGCGACACGGTGAACGACCTCGCCGCCGCCAACAATGCCGGCGTCGTGGCGGTGGGTGTCCTCACGGGCAAGCTGGATCGCGAAGCCCTCGCCGCGCATCCGCACCACCACATCCTGGACGGCGTGAAGGACATCCCGGCGCTGCTCAACTAGTTTGGTGAGCGGCCGTGGGCATGGAAGATTGGAATGCGTGAAATTCCTTCACCCGTCTCCCAAGTCCTCCTCCCGCGGCGTCACCATTCTTCGCGTGGTCTTCGGCGCGTTGCTCATGGTGCATGGCTTCCAGAAATTTATGGCCGGCCACGCTGCCTTTGCCGCCTCCGTAGCGGCCATGGGCGTGCAGAAGCCGGACGTCATCGCCTGGTTGGTCATCGCCGGCGAACTTGGGCTCGGCGCGCTGCTGGTCCTTGGCGCCCTGACCCGTGTGGCTGGCTTTCTGGCGGCGATCCTGTTCGCGTCCATCTGGTTCGTGACGGAAGCAGGAAAGCCGTTGCTCACGGATGCCTCCGGAGTAACGGCTGAGTTGCTGATCGTCTACTTTGCCATCTCGGTGTCGTTCATCTTCCTTGGCCCGGGTGCGCTCTCGTTGGACCGCAAACTGACGCGGCAACCGGCCAAGCGTTAGCGCGCCTGGGTTAAATCACGACGGCGGTACTCGTCTTCCCGTTCCAGCCCGTCAGCGCGCGTCGTTTGGGTAGCGGATACCCAACTGGGATCGTACGCCGTCGAACAGGCGCATCACGTTGATGGAGTCCTCCAGCGGCATGGTGGGGCTCTCGGTCAGGCCCTGCTGGATGCAGCGCGTCACTTCGCGGAGTTCGTACGTGTAGCCGATTCCCACAACGTCGAAGCGCTCGTGCCGTGGCTCGTCCCAGCCCACGCGGATCACGAGTTCGCGGGGGTTGTTTACCGAGCCCACGGTTTGGAGGTAGCCCAGGCCTCCGGCCACGGTCGCCGTCCGGGGCCCATGCGCCATCAACGATGAGGTGAGTTGGACCTGGGCGCCGGTGTCATAGCCGAGGGTCAAGGCGTTTTGGGAGTCCACGCCGTCGTCGTTGAGCGTCCCTATAGCGGTGACTGATTGCGGGAAGCCCAGCGTTCCGAGCGCCCAAAGCAACGGGTAGACCGTGATGTCCAGGAGTGCTCCGCCGCCATCGTTCAAGGCCCAGATACGTGCTGAGGGATCGTAGGGTGCCGGGAATCCGAGGTCCGCGCTGACCCACTGGATCTGTCCGATCTCACCGGAAGCCGCGATCTCGAAAGCACGCCGCATGCTGGGCAGGAACCGGCTCCACACTGCTTCCATGAAGAAGACGTTGTGCTCCCGGGCCAAACGGACCAGTTCGGTGGCCTCGCGGGCGTTGATGGTGAGGGCCTTTTCGCACAGGACGTGTTTGCCCGCACGCAGCGCGGCCGAGGCGATCAGGAAGTGCTGGGCATGGGGCGTGGCAACGTACACGACGTCGACATCGGGATCCTCGACCAAGCGCTGGTAGCCGGGCACGCCGCCGTCGTCCCCGTAACCCTTGGCGAACCCCAGGTTCCGTGCGAAAGCGTCCGCAGCCGCCTGGGTCCGCGAACTCACTGCGTACAACTCCGCGTCCTCAAGCAAGGACAGGTCCTGCGACACACTGTTGGCGATGTTCCCAGTGGACACCACACCCCACCGAAGCCGCCTACCAGTGGCAGCCCGCGGATCCTGGTTGGTCTGGGAGAAGAGCCACGGCTTCGCGATAGGGAGAGTCATGCCAGCAATCCTCTCAGACCAGGGGCCGCCGTCGGCGCCTAACACCGCTCTTAAACACGTTTGCCCCAGGAGTCCGGCATTTCTGCCGAATAGTCACTGGGGCGTGTACGTAACCAGTCTTGCACGGGTCCCGCGACCGATCAAACCCGGCGACACGGTAAGCAGCCTGTTCATCCTTTCGAATGACCGGGGGTGTCGGTGGCTTCGCCTAGGCTGGAGCAATCATCCCTCGCAGAGGTTCTGTGGGGAGTTACCGAAATGGAGCAGGGATGGGTGTTTTTCGGCGCGTCATTTTGCCGGTTGCCTGGTTGTTGGTTTTCGCAATTATCGCCGTGGCTTTGGTCAAGATCGCCTTCATTGATGGACTCAAGTCCACAGCTTCGCAGCCGGCTCCGTTGGCCGAAGTGGACATTCCGATGGTCCCGGCCACGCGGGCCACCGTCACCAACACTGTTCAGGTCAAGGGCACCGTTCAAAGCAACGCCGCCGATCCCGTCCGCAGCACCGCTGCAGGCAAAGTGGTGAAAGTCTTTGCTGAACAGGGCGCAACTGTGGAGAAAGGCACGCCGCTCTTCCAGGTCAAAGCCGAGCGCGTCGCCACGAACACACAGGTGTCCAAGGACGGTACGCCGCCAAAGCCCGTGTACGACTACCTCGATGTCCTCGCGCCAAGCGGCGGAACGCTGTAATCCTTAACAACGCTGATCGATCAGCAAGTCACCGTTGGCGAAACGGTCGGCAAGGTGGATCCGGGCACGTACGTCGTCTCGGGTTCCGTGACCGCAGCCCAGCAGTACCGCCTGTTGGGCAAGCCAGGTCCGGCGGAGATCGCTTTGGTGGGTGGCCCGGCGCCCTTCCAGTGCACTGAGGTGACGCTCAAGAACAACGCGTCCGACGACGGCGGCGCGGGCTCCGGCGGTTTGTCCGGCTCCGGCGGAGGTGCTGGCATGGGAGTTGGCGCGGCAATCGCTGGGCCAGGTTCCAGCGGCCAGTCGCAGGAGGACAGCACTCCCACCGGCACACTGAGCTGCGCTGTTCCCTCCGACCAGGAAGTCTTCGCCGGCCTCGGTGCCACCATGACTGTCAGCGCTGGCGTGGCGACCGACGTCGTCACCGTGCCCTTGACGTCGGTGAAGGGCAGCGTGAAGGACGGCATCGTCTGGACGTCCGGTGTCGCCGGGGGAGCTCCTGAACAGCGGAAGGTAGAGCTCGGCTTGAACGACGGATCTGTGGTTGAGGTGGTGTCCGGCCTGACTGAAGGCGAACAGGTGCTCGAGTTCGTTCCCGGCGCTCCCGCCGTCCAGGGCCCGATGATGGGGCCGGGGCCAGTGACACAGATCCAAGCAGGCTAGGGCATGGAGTCTTCGAACAACAACGAAACACTGGTCAGACTTCGAGAGGTGACCCGCTCGGTCAAGCTGCCGGACGGGCAGCTGCTGCAGATCCTCCGTGGCGTGGATCTTGAAATACAAAGCGGCGACCACACCGCGATCGTCGGCCGATCCGGCTGCGGCAAATCGACTCTGCTCAACCTCCTGGGCCTTTTGGACGTGCCCACATCCGGTGAACTCGAGTTCCTTGGGCAGCCCGCGGAACGCCTGGGCAGCAACGCCCGGTCTCGGCTGCGCGGATCCACTGTGGGATTCGTGTTCCAGCAATTCAACCTGCTGCCCGGCCGGAGCGCGCTGGACAACGTGATCACACCGCTCCTGTACGCCAAGGGCAAGGATTTTTGGCGTCGCCGCGAACTCGCCATGGACATGCGTGGCAGGAACTCCGCATCAACAAAGTGCGCATCCTCCTGGCGCTCCTTGGTGTTGCCCTTTCCGTGGCGGCCCTGACGTCCGTTGTGGGACTCGGCAACCTCGCACGGGAAGGCTACAAGGAGCAATCCGAACGGAACGGAGGGCGGGCCGCCACGTTGTCATTGGGCGTATATGGCCCCACAATGCCCGATCCCGCGGAAGTTGAAAAGGCCTACCAGGGCATCCAGCAGCGCTATGGCATCACCACGTCCACCCATGTGGGCCGTACCCAAGCTGGCTTCCAATTCCCCCGCGGCGTCACGAACGTGGACATGACCATCGTGGACGTGGGCTATGGCGTCATCCACCGCGTCCCCCTGCTGATGGGAACCTGGTTCGCTACCGATGACGACCAAAGGATGGCACCCGCCGTCGTGGTTTCCGAAGCCTTCTACAACCAAGCCGGCCGGCCCAACCTGACAACCCAGCCAACGGTTTCCATCCCGGGCGACCAGCCTGCAACGGCGGTGATTATCGGCGTCGTTCCTGACGCGTGGCCGGAGACGCCGCCCGCCGCATTCATTCTTACCAAAGCTGCGGCGTTGGCCGGTATGGCACCTGATATGTCCGAGTTCAAGGTTTGGGTGGGCGAGGAACAAGCGGATGCGCTGACCGCCGCGATCTCCGCCGACCTCCAGGGTCAGTTCCCTGCGTACTCCGCCCAAGCCAGCCGGATGGACTACGCCGCCCACGGTGATCCGTTGGCCCCGGTCCAGTTGGTGGTGGGCGGCGTCGCAGGGTTGGTGCTGCTGCTTGGGGCTGTGGGGATGTTGAACATCTCCATGGTCACCGTGCGCTACCGCGTCCGGGAGATCGGCATCCGGCGCAGCTTCGGGGCCACGTCTGGCCGCATCTTCTTCGGGGTCATGATGGAGTCCGTGGTGGCCACCGCAGTTGCCGGCCTGGCCGGAGTGATGCTGGCAATCGCGGTGGTAAAGAACCCCTGGATCGAGTCAAAGGTGGCGCCGGGCCTGTCAGAGCACCCGGCGTTCCCCATCGAAGCCGCCCTCCTCGGTTTCGGGGCGGCCGTCCTTGTAGGCGCACTCGCGGGAGCGATTCCCGCGCTCGTCGCGGTGCGCGTGAAGGTTATTGACGCGATCCGGTTTTGAGTTCCTCCGTCAGGCGGCCTTGCTGAAGCCGGAAGCGTCGATCCGTCTTCTGGGCCAGGGAGCGGTCGTGGGTTACTACCAGGATGGTGGTGTTGTGGTCACGGCTCAATGAGCTCAGGAGCTGGATGATGTGCTCGCCGGTCTGTTCGTCGAGGTTGCCGGTGGGCTCATCAGCCAGGATCAGCTTGGGTTCGTTGGCCAGCGCGCGGGCGATGGCCACACGCTGCTGCTCACCACCGGAAAGGCGGTTGGTCCGGCGGGAGTGCTTCTCCGGATCCAATTGGACCTGTTCCAGGAGTTCCTTGGCGCGCTGCAGCCGCGCTGACTTCCGGACCCCAGCAAACTCCATGGGCAGCATCACGTTGTCCACAGCGCTGAGGTTGGGAATCAGGTTGAACTGCTGGAACACGAAGCCGATGTCCTGGCGGCGGTACTCGGTGAGCTTGCCGTCCGGAAGGCCGGCGAGGCTCACGCCATCCACGACGACGTCTCCGGATGTGGGCTTGTCCAACGCACCCAGGAGGGACAACAGGGTGCTCTTTCCACTGCCGCTCTTGCCAACGATCGAGGCCAGCGAGCCCTTCTCCAGCTCGAAACTGACGCCGTTGACCGGCTTGATGGTCCGGTCTCCGGACTTGAACTGACGGACCAGGTCCTTGACTACGATCACGGCTACTCTCCTCGGAGTACTTCGATGGGACGGATACGGGCGGTCAGCAGCGCGGGAACCAACGCTCCGATGATGGCGACGGCGAACACCGCGGCGATGCCTGCAGCGAGGACGCCGGGGGAGACGCTCGCCGTGACGGAGGTCAGCAACTGGTTGGCTCCGCCGAACGGACCGCCCTGTCCACCGAAGCCGCCACCACCGGGAACGCCGCCGTTGGCCGCCGCCCCTGCCAAGCCGCCGCCGCGCTGGTTGGTGGTTGCCGCCGTCGTGCTTGTGTTGGAACTGATCAGCGCGGAAGCGATGCCGCCGCTCGCGAAGGACGCGATCGCCGCGCCCACCACGCTGCCCAACGCCACCAAGACCAGTGACTCGAGCACGAACTGGAGGCCGATGGTGCGGTTGCGGGCGCCGATGGCCTTGAGGACGCCGATTTCCCGTCGGCGTTCGCGGACCAGCATCACCATGATGAGCAGGATGATGAGCCCGGCGGTCGCGAGGGCGGCGATGAACGCAACGAGGGAGATGTTCTTGACGCTGTCCAGCGAGCTGACGGCAGTTTGAAGGTTGCGCTGGCCCTGCGTGACGTCGGCCTTGTCCGTACCGAGTGCGCTCTGCAGAGCGGTCTTGGTGCTGTCCACGTTCTCCATGCTGTTGACCGTGACGATCATGGTGGAGAGTTCATCAGGTGTTTCGGCCAGCGTCTGGGCCTCCGGGAGCGTCACGTAGACGGCGTTGTTGCCGAACGTGGTTCCGGCGTCGAACAAGCCTGCCACAGTGAAGGTCTTGTCCTGGATGGTGAAGGTGGAGCCAACCGTCAGGTTGTTCTTTTCGGCCAGTGTGGTTCCGACGATTGCCTTGGCTTCGGCCGCGGTGTAGTCGCCCAGGCCGGTGCCGCTGGTGATGTCCAGCGCCTTGCCGGTGCTGTCCACCTCGGCCCCGATGCCGGTGGCCGTGATGGGAAGGGAGCGGGCAGGTTGCGTAGTAGTGCTGCCGGTTGTTCCGCTCGCGTTGTTGCGGTTTCCAAGCGTTCCGGCATCGACGGCGGCGGTCAGGTTGGTGGTGACGGTGGTACCTTGCTGGCCGCCCGGGCCGCCGAAGCCTTGTTGCGTCGTGGCAGTGGTGCCGGTGGTCGCCGTCTGGAGTCGCAGCGCCTTGGTCCCGACGACGGACGTGACGTTTGCGACGCCCGCTGCGGTTTGCGCCTGGGCAGAGGTGAGCGGTTCGCCGCCGCCCTCAAAGCCCTGCCCGCCGGCCGGGTTCACCGTGAGGGTGGTGCCCACCGAAGCGTTGAGCTCCTGGACCTTGGCGCCCACGGCCTGGTTGGCCACGAGCATGGCCAGGGCCAAACCGATGGCGACGGCCAGGACGGCAACCACGGCCGCCGTTCTGATTTTGTTGCGGAAGGCATTGCCTACGCTTCGGGCAAGGACGCTCACGTTTCTCCTTTGGAGCTGCTCGGGCCGCGGGAGGCCCCGGCCCGCTGGACGCCGGCCGCAGATCCAACCTTCGTTAAGGCGGCTGTGCAGGAAGCCAGCCGAAGCTATGCGTGGGCTGTGAAGAATCAGGCGCAGCAAAAAGCCCCGGCAACAAAAAGCCCCGGCGCAGCAAAAAGCCCCGGCCCGCCTTGTGGGCGGACCGGGGCTCCGGTGTTGCGGGGTGCTACTTGGTGATCGGGCCGAGTACCGGATCGTCCACGTAAGCGGTCTTGACGTTCGCGGCGGTCACGATCTGCGGGGGCAGGAGGTACGCCGGAACGGTCTTGACGCCGTTCTTGTACGAATCCTTGTCGTTGATCTCCAGTTCCTTGCCTGCCTGCAGGTCCTTCACCATGGTGATGGCGTGCTCAACCAGCTTGCGGGTGTCCTTGTTGATGGTGGAGTACTGCTCGCCGGCCATGATGGACTTGACGGACTCAACCTCGGAGTCCTGGCCGGTCACGACGGGGAGCGGCTTGCCAGCGGCCTTGACGGAGGTCAGGACTGCACGGGCCAGGGTGTCATTCGGGGAGAGGACGCCGTCCAGGGATGCGCTGCCGTAGCTGCCGGTGAGCAGCGTGTCAGCACGGCGCTGGGCGTTTTCAGCCTTCCAGCCCTGGGTAACAGCCTGTTCGAATGCGGTCTGGCCGGACAGGACCTTGAGGGTACCGTCGTCGATCTTCGGCTTCAGGACGCTCATGGCGCCGTCGAAGAAGACCTTGGCGTTGGCATCATCCGGGGAACCTGCAAACAGCTCGATGTTGTACGGGCCGCTCGGCTTCTTGGCCTTCAGTCCGTCCAGCAGGGCCTGGCCTTGGAGCTCACCGACCTTGAAGTTGTCGTAGGCCACGTAGTAGTCCACGTTCTCGGTGTTCAGGAGCAGGCGGTCGTACGCGATGACCGTTGCGCCGGAGTCCTTGGCCTGCTTGAGCTGCGTACCCAGCTGTGCGCCGTCGATCGCACCGACGATGATCACCTTGGCACCCTTGGTGACCATGGCGCTGATCTGGTTCTGCTGCTCGGAAACGCCGCCGTTGGCGAACTGGACGTCGGCCTTGAAACCGGCGCCGGTGAGGCCGTCGTTGAACAGCTTCTCCGCGAGGACCCAGTTCTCACTGGTCTTCTGCGGAAGTGCGACGCCGATCAGCGAGTCCTTGGGGAACGCTTCCCCGCCAGCTGTGCTGCTGCTTGAGCCGCTGTCAGTGCGGCCGCAGGCCGTCAGCGCCAGTGCCGCGATGGCAGCTACTGCTGCTGCCTTTCCTGCTTTACCAAACATTCGCATATCTTGGTTCACTTTCTGTGTGGGTGGGGTGGAGCGAGTTCTCTGGGGTTTGTGACCGGGTAGGGTCAGGCTTCCTTGGAGATGACCTCTTTGGTGGAAGTGGTCTCGTCCGGTTTGATCTCGTTGTTGCGCTGGAAGTTCTTCATCAGCAGGCCCGTGATGGACCGCTTGCCCTGGGTCTTGTTGTAGACATCGAAGGCGACGGCGGCCAGGAGCACCAAGCCCTTGATGATCTGGGTAAGGTCGGCGCCGACGCCCAACAGCTGAAGGCCGTTGTTCAGCACGGCCATGACCAGGCCACCGACGATCGAGCCGATCACGGTACCGACGCCACCGGTGACGGCTGCGCCACCGATGAACACGGCCGCGATGGCGTCCAGTTCCCAACCCACGCCGTCGAACGGACCCGATGCCGTGGAGCGGCCGACGAAGATCATGCCGGCCAGGCCTGCCAGGACGGACATGTTCATCATGACCAGGAAGTTGACCTTCTTGGACTGCACACCGGAGAGTTCGGCAGCGTGGCGGTTGCCACCCACCGCGTAGACGTGGCGGCCGATGACGGTCTTGTCAGCGATGAAGCCGTAGATCAGCACCAGGACCGCGAGGATCAGGCCGGGGATGGGGAACGAGGTGCCGGGGCGGCCCGTGGCGAAGAGGTACGTGGCGTAGAGGATGGCGCCGCAGATGAGGACCAGCTTGGTGACTTCAACCCAGAGTTCCGGAACGTCCGCACCCAAGGCCTTGTTGGCGGCGCGGGCACGCAGGGACATGACCACAACGAATGCAGCTGCCAGGATGCCGATCAGGAGTGTCAGGTTGTTGAAGCCCGTGTTGGGACCGATTTCCGGGAGGTAGCCGGAGCCGAGGTACTGGAAGTCGTTGGGAACCGGGATGGTGTTGGACTTGCCGACGAACTGGTTGAAACCACGGAACAGGAGCATGCCGGCCAGCGTGACAATGAAGGCCGGGATGCCAACATACGCCGTCCAGAAGCCTTGCCAGGCACCGATCACCCCGCCGAGCACCAGCCCAAAGAGCACGCCCATGTACCAGGGGATGCCCCAGTCGCGGATGGCCAGGGCCACGGAAACACCGACGAAGGCGGCCACGGAACCCACGGACAGGTCGATGTGTCCGGCGATGATTACCAGCACCATGCCGATGGCCAGGATCAGGATGTAGGAGTTGCCGTTGAACAGGTTGATCACGTTGCCAGGGGTCAGCGTGCGGCCCTGCGTGAAGATCTGGAAGAAGACGATAAGTGCCACCAGGGCGAAAATCATGCCGAACTGGCGGGTATTGCCACCAAAGAGCTTCTTGAGCGCGTTCATTGTTTTGGTCCTTGGGTCAGGAAAGGGCGTTTCTGGGCCACTGGGTCAGGCTGTCTTGCGGTTGGAGGTCATGAGCTTCATCAGGCTCTCCTGGCTGGCTTCGTCTTTGTTCAGCACGCCGGTGATGGAGCCTTCGAAGATGGTGTAGATGCGGTCAGAGAGGCCCAGAAGCTCGGGGAGCTCCGAGGAGATCACAATGACTCCCTTGCCCTGGTTGGCCAGCCGCTGGATGATGCCGTAGATCTCGTACTTGGCGCCGACGTCGATGCCTCGGGTCGGTTCGTCCAGGATCAGGAGGTCCGGGTCGGTGAACATCCACTTGGCCAGCACCACTTTTTGCTGGTTGCCGCCGGAAAGCTTGGCAACGCCTTCCTCCACGGACGGGGTCTTGGTGCGCAGAGACTTGCGGTACTCCTCGGCAACCTGGAATTCCTTGCGGGTATCCACCACCGTGTAGTTGCTGATCTTGTCCAACGCCGCGGCTACGGTGGTGGTCTTGATGTCGTCCAGCAGGTTCAGGCCCAAGGACTTGCGGTCCTCCGTGACGTAACCGAGTCCGGCGTCGATCGCTTGGCGGACGGTCTTCAAGTGGACCGGTTTGCCGTCCTTGTAGACCTCGCCCGAAATGAAGCGTCCATACGAGTGGCCGAACAGGGACCGTGCCAGCTCCGTACGGCCGGCACCCATGAGTCCGGCGAAGCCAACGATTTCGCCGCGGCGGACGAAGAAGTTGGAGCCCTTGCAGATCAAGCGGTCCTGGATGGCCGGGTGGCCCACTGTCCAGTTCTTGACCTCGAAGAAGACCTCGCCGATCTTCGGCTCGTGGTCCGGGAAGCGAGATTCGAGCGTCCGGCCCACCATGCCCTTGATGATCCGGTCTTCGTCCACGCCGTCCCGTTTGACGTTGAGCGTTTCGATGGACTTGCCGTCGCGGATGATGGTGATCTCGTCCGCGATCTGCTCAATCTCGTTGAGCTTGTGGGAAATGATGATGGACGTGATGCCCTTGCCCTTGAGGCCGAGGATCAGGTCCAGCAGGTGCTGGGAGTCCGATTCGTTCAGCGCCGCGGTGGGCTCGTCCAGGATCAGGAGTTTCACGGACTTGTTCAGGGCCTTGGCAATTTCCACCAACTGCTGCTTGCCGACGCCGATTTCCTTGATGGGGGTGTCCGGGTCTTCGCGCAGGCCCACGCGGGCCAGCAGTTCGATGGAACGCTTGCGGGCCTCTGCCCAGTCGATGACGCCCCATTTGGTGGGTTCGTTGCCCAGGAAGATGTTCTCCATGATGGACAGTTCCGGGATCAGCGCGAGTTCCTGGTGGATGATCACGATGCCGGCGGCTTCGCTTGCGCGGATGTCCTTGAACTGCTGGGTTTCGGCTTGGTACACGATGTCGCCGGTGTAGCTTCCGTACCCGTAGACGCCGGACAGGACCTTCATGAGGGTGGACTTGCCCGCCCCGTTTTCGCCACAGATGGCGTGGATTTCGCCTGCCTTAACCCGCAGGCTCACATTCGACAAGGCCTTCACGCCGGGGAATTCCTTCGTGATCGAGCGCATCTCCAAGAGGATGGGATCACCTTGCGTGTCGAGGGTTGTCATCAGCCCTTACGCCTCCAATGCATGACTTCGTTGTCGGCCCCGCGGCAGCGGAGCTTTCTGATGAAAAAGTAAACTGGATCACCCGTCTTGTCGTCAAGACTTGAACACAAGAACCAGCTAACGATTTCGTTACTTCGCGGTAATACCCGCGTGTTGGAACACCAGGGCGGCTGCTCCAAGGGCTTCGGCGCGTGCGCCAAGGGAGGACATGGCGAGGTGTGTCGTCTCTCCCACCACAGGCACTGCATGCCTGACCAGACCCCGCCGGATGGGATCAAGCAGGAGGTCTCCCAAGCCTGCCAAGGGTCCGCCAACCACGATCACTTCAGGGTTGATGAGGTTCGCGACATTGCCCAGTGCCCTGCCCACGGCAAGGCCGGCATCGTCCACCACGCGCTGGGTGGCAGAGTCGCCGGCAAGGCAATTCCGGACGATGTCCTGGGGTGTCAGCAGGGTGTCCTGCCCGCGGCCCAGGAGTTCGATCATGGTGGTGGTGGAAGCAATGGTTTCAAGGCATCCGCGGTTCCCGCAGCGGCAAACCAAACCGTGCTCGTGGATGGTGGCATGGCCGATTTCGCCCGTGATCCCCACATTGCCGTAGTACGGAATCCCGTTGAGGATCAGCCCGGCGCCAATACCCGAGCCAACCTTGAGGAACATCAGGTTGGAGACGCCACTGTGCGGCCCCCACGTCACTTCGGAAAGGGCTCCAAGGTTGGCGTCGTTGTCAACAAAGACGGGGCAATTGAGGGCTTCCTCCAGTCTGTGAAGGATATCGATGCCCACCCATTCGGGGAGGATCGCACCTTGCGCGACGGTGCCCGATCTGCGGTCGATCGGGCCGGGAATACCTGCTCCGGCGCCCACTACGGCACTGGGATCGATGCTGTTTTCCTCCAGCAGTCGGGACAGCAGCCGCACGGCAGCGGCGATGCCCTCCTCGGCCTGGTGCCCCAGCGGAAGTTCGATGAATTCCTCGGCGATTACGTGGTAGCCCAGTGATGCCAGGACCACCCGCAGGTGGCGGCGTCCAAAGTCGATTCCGACGGCGACGGCACCGTTGCTGTTGAGCCTCACATTGGTGGCGCGACGGCCGGAGCTGGTGGTCGGTTCCGTCGAGACCAGGCCGGCGTCCTGCATGATCTTGACGATGTTGGAGACCGTGGCCGTGGACAGGCCGGTCTGCCGGGAAAGTTCCGCCTGCGTTGACGGCCCACTTAACAGGCACTCGATGATCCGCTGCTGGTTCAAGTGGCGCAGGGCGGACTGCGAGCCTGGTTTTCTCGGGTGGCTCTTCGTTGAGCGCTGTGTAGCGGGCATGACAAGAAGAGTGCCCCATGTGACGGCTTGTAGTCAAGAAGTGAACACAGGGTGTGGCGGTTGGCCGACATACTCCAACACAAGTTGACGCTCTAAGTACCCGTTGTGGGGCCCGCTAAGCGCCCTAGATCTGGCCATTGGGGCGTAAAGCAGGCCCAGCAACGCAGGAAGTTCCCCGCGACGGCGTGCGATGCGCCCTGTTTTCCAACTGCCCGGGTCCAAATGTCCCAGCCGCCCAAGGCCAACCGTGCCTACGCTGGAAGAACGAAGTCTTCCCGGCCCACCAGCACCGGGACCCCGGAAAACCAAGGTGGTAATGATGCTGCTCTCAGTCCTGCAGGCCAACGCTTCCGTCCTGGACGTGGACGCCAACCTTCGGACCATCGAAGACGCGGCACGGCGTGCCGCGCAGGCCGGCGCAGCCATATTGCTCACGCCCGAGCTTTTCCCCGTTGGCTACGCGCCGCTGCGGATCCAGGCCGAACTCGACCCCCAAACCCTCCCCGCTATCCGCCAGCGCTTGGCGGACATCGCGCGGACGCACGGGATCGGTTTGGTCTACAGCCTCCCTGCACCTGCCCAGGAAGTGCACGACGACGCCGCGCGGCCAACTCCCGCAGGCGACCGCTGGCATATCTCGGCTACTTTGCTGGACGCCACCGGCGAGGAGGTCCTGCACTACAACAAGGTCCACCTCTTTGGCGGGGACGAACACAAGGCGTTTGTCGGCGCCCAGGAACCTCCCGCCGTCGTGGTCTTCAATGGAATCCGCACCTCGATGCTGATCTGCTACGACGTTGAGTTCCCTGAGGCTGTCCGGGCGGCCGCAAGCCGCGGCGCTGAGCTGCTGCTCGTGCCCACGGCCCTGTCCGCAGGGTTCGACAATGTGCCGCAGGTCCTCATTCGGGCGCGGGCCCTCGAGAGCCAGCTAAACGTTGCCTACGCCAACCATTGCGGGCACGAGGACATCTACAACTTCCTGGGCGGCAGCGTCGTTGCAGGGCCGGATGGTTCGCTGCTCGCCTCGGCAGGGGATGGACCTGCGCTGCTCTTCGCCGAGGTCGGCACCGACACCGTCAAAGCAGCCCGGGCCGAAGTCCCGTACTTGAAGGAACGCCGCCCGGACCTTTATGCGAAGTGGGAGCTTTAGGCCGACGGCCGGGTGCCGAGGCTACGAACCCGGACCAGCGCTCGAACCGCTGCGATGAGCCCCACCGTAAGAACTACTCCGAGGATGGCTGGGTAGGAGGCCTCGAAACCGAGGCGGAAACCACCGTTTGCCATATCTTCGAGGTCCACCAGCGCCGCTCCGGTCAGGCCGGTCTCTGAAGAGATCCCAGCCACGAGGACTACCAGGAGCGCGCCCGCCAAAATGACAACGGTCGCCACAAGTGTTCCGACTATGTGCTTGTGCATTTGGGGCATGGCATGCTCCTTCAGGGATGGACGTGTGTGCCACGCACGTTACTCGACCAACCGCTCTCCACTGTTAGCGGCCATGAAAAACTGCCCATAGGCGGCCACGAAAATGCCCACTGACGGCCAGTAAAACTGCCCACCGGTGGCCATGAGATCTGCCCACTTCCTCAACTGAACCTGCCGCGTCTTAAGCGGCGGGGGCCTCTCCCCGGGATTTGATGACGGTGTCTAGTCGCACCAAAATGTCGTCCCAGGAAGAGGCCCTGTATGAAGCATGACGGAGAAATCATGGAAATTCTTGCTGCCTACGATCTGACAGGATCGTTGCGCGCCAC